>NZ_JAYFNG010000021.1:0-93174 GCF_034933565.1 Raineyella sp. | reverse complement strand
GGAGAGGTTGACGCCGGCCCCGGAGCCGCCCTTGAAGATCCGCCCCTCCTCGGCGTACCAGTTCAGGATCGAGTCCATCGAGTCGTCGACCGACAGGATGAAGCAGGCGCTGATCTGCTGGGGCGCCTCGGTACCGACGTTGAACCACACCGGGGAGTTGAAGCTGAAGTACTGGTGCAGCAGCATCCAGGTGAGCTCGTCGGCGAAGACGCCGGCATCCTCCGGGGTCGCGAAATAGCCCTCGGCCTCGCCGGTGGTGCGGTACTTGTTCACCACCCGATCGATCAGTGTCTTCAGGCTGTCCTCACGGGCATCGGTTCCGACGGCTCCGCGGAAGTACTTCGTGGTGACGATGGTGGAGGCGTTGATGCTCCAGAAGTCCGGGAACTCGACGCCGCGCTGCTCGAAGACGCTCTCGCCTGTCTTCCAGTTCGTCTGGACGATGTCACGCTGCTCCCAGGTGACCTCGTCGTACGGATGGACCCCTTCGGAGCTGAAGACCCGCGCGACCGTGAGGCCCGCACCCTTGATGGGCTTGGGACGCGCCGACCGTGACCGACTGGCCGACGGACGGGTGGTTTCGGACATGGCTGACCCCTCTTCTGCTGGGTGGAGGCTACGAGTTGTTGGCGGCGACCGAGGTCGAGCCGGCCCGCAGGGCGGCGATCTCGGCCTCGAAGTCCTCAGCGGACTCGAATTGGCGGTAGACACTGGCGAACCGCAGGTAGGCGACCTCGTCGAGCTCCCGGAGCGGACCGAGGATGGCCACCCCCACGGCGTGCGACGGGATGATCGTCTGGCCGGACGCCCGGATGGCATCCTCGACCTGCTGACCGAGTCGGGCGAGCTGGTCGGCCGTGACGGGACGGCCCTTGCAGGCCTTGCGTACGCCCTGGACGATCTTGTCGCGATCGAAAGGCTCGACAACACCGGACCGTTTGCTCACCGACAGCTGCATCTGCTCGACAGTGGTGAAGCGACGACCACACTCGGGGCACTGGCGCCGACGACGGATACACTGACCGTCCTCGGTGGCGCGAGAATCGAGAACGCGCGTGTCACCGTGGTGGCAGAACGGACAGTTCACGACCCTCCCCCTTCCCCGGTCCGCGGTGGACCGATCGGCACATCAGGCCCACCTGAGCGCCAAGACTGGGGATGGGCCTGTTGATCACATGTGGACAACGTGTGGGTAACTAATCACTACTTGTGGATTAAACACATGCTTGTAACTACTAGATGTTGTGATCATAGAACGCTGTCACCCATAGATCAACCCGACCGGCTCCCGCCGAGAGTGCACCCTGAGCCCTCGCCGGCCACCGATCACGCAGCCAGAACGTCTTTCGGGCCGGACCACCGCTCCACCCCCGAAGCCGGACCACCGTTCCACCCGACCAGATGCTCCCATCTGACCGCACGCTCACCCCTGGACCCCTGGACACCTGGACACCCAACGGAGCAAACCCGACACACGCCTCCGGGCCAGCCAGCAACGCCCCGGGAACCGCACAAGTAGGCGTCAGGAGATGTAGCCCGCCATCACACCCACGAGGACCGCAGAGATCACCACGGCAGAGATGGCCATCAGGACCAGGAGTGTCAGCGCGAACACCGCGTCGACGGCAGACCCGAAACGGGCACGGATCGAAGCCAGGTCGATTTCCCCGAACCTCGGCACCCATGCAGCACCGGACAGAACGGGACCACCGAATGTGGCGGCACACCCTCGACCCGCGAGATCCACACCAACACCGTCCACGCCAGCACCACTCATGCCGACACTCCCGACGCCGGCACCCCGCGTACGAACATCGAACACCACAGACCGACCGTCCACCAGGGCACATCGCCGCTCCAGTGACGACCGATCCACCCCAGCGCGAGGTTGCCTCGAAACTTCACGGGCAGGACCCATCCCATGGACAGAACCCACGCCATGGACAGAACCAACCCCACGCACCGCATCGGTCCCGCGAGTGACACCCGACCGGCGCACCACAGCAGCCTCACGTACCACAGCAGTCATCGTCATCTCCTGAGTCGAACCTACGTACGAAAACCCTAGCGAACGTCTGATCGAATAGCAAGACCCGTCGCTCCGGTCGCCCCTTCGGCCACCGTCACCCAGAAGCACACACCAGGGGTCTGACAGCGCTCCGACGGTGAGGGTTCCGACCAGGCATGACCGTCCGGAACCGTCAGGGAACACGCCGAAGGATCGCCACGGCCTGTTGCACGACACGCTCGAACAGATGTTTGAATGACTGTTTCGATGCGATAGCGTGTCGGCATGGCCGATGGACCGGATGACACCACCCCTCCCCGGCGGGGGCGACCACGTACCAGCGCTGTCGAGGAGCAGGTCCTGGCGGCGCGCCGGGCCCGTCGCCAGGGCCTCGCCGAGCGCAAGGACCACCGGGTCGGCGGGCCGGCCACACCGCTGCGCGAACTCACTGCACGCCAACAGCTGATCCTCGACATCATCCGTGCCACGGTCGAGGACCGCGGCTACCCGCCCACCGTCCGGGAGCTCGGCGACGCGGCCGGACTGTCCAGTCCGTCGAGCGTTTCCCACCAGCTGAAGGTGCTGGAAGAGAAGGGCTACATCCGCCGCGATCCGAACCGGCCACGGGCGATGGAGGTGGTCACCACGGGTGATCCGGAGGCGTCCTCCGCCGTGTCATCCTCCCCCGACGTGCCACCGTTCGACCCCACCGGGCTGCGTGACGCCATGCCGACGGCGGTCAATGTGCCGATCGTCGGCCGGATCGCGGCCGGCATGCCGATCACCGCAGAGGAACATGTCGAGGACGTCTTCGCGCTGCCGAAGCAGCTGGTCGGGGACGGCACCGTCTTCATGCTGGAGGTCCGCGGCGATTCGATGATCGACGCCGCGATCTGTGACGGGGACTGGGTCGTCGTGCGCCAGCAGCCGGATGCCAGCAACGGGGACATCGTCGCCGCCATGCTGGACGACGAGGCGACGGTCAAGACGTTCAAGCGCACGGCGGACAAGGTTTGGCTGCTGCCGCACAACAGTGCGTACGACCCGATCGACGGCACCCATGCGACCGTGCTCGGCAAGGTCGTCGCTGTCCTCCGGCGAGTCTGAAGGGTGTCGCTCTGACGGCTGGTCCGATCCGGCCGGCGATCGGACCAGGATGGCGATCGGACCAGGACGGACTGACCTGATCACCGGGCCCAGCCCTGTGCCGTCCCGACCCGCGCCGTTCCAGCCCCGTTCAGGACGCTCGGCTGTCTTCCTGCCCGGATCCCGGCTCGGCCTCGGCGGCCAACCGTTGGAGGGCCCGGACGGCCACGTCCGAGTCCGTCGTGGTCCACATCGGCGGCAGGGAGGCCCGCAGGAAGCTGCCGTAACGAGCGGTGACGATCCGGGGGTCGAGCAGGGCCACCATGCCCCGATCCGTGGTGCGGCGGATCAGACGACCGGCCCCCTGGGCCAGCAACAGCGCGGCATGGGTGGCGGCCACCGCCATGAACCCGTTGCCGCCGTGCCGCTCGACCTCCTGCTGCCGGGCCTGCATGAGCGGTTCGTCGGGGCGCGGGAAGGGGATCTTGTCGATGATCACGAGCCGGCAGGTGTCACCAGGGACGTCGACCCCCTGCCACAGCGACAGGGTCCCGAACAGGCTGGTCCGCGGCTCGGCGACGAAGCGCCGGGTCAGTTCGGCCAGATGGGCGTCCCCCTGCAGCAGGACCTCCATCGCGGGGAGCTCCTGGCGGACGTGTTCCGCGGCGGCCTGCGCCGCCCGCTGGGACGAGAACAGCCCGAGGGTGTGCCCGTCCGCGGCCCAGACCAGCTGAGCGATCTCGCTGAGCACCGCCGGATCCGTCCCGTCCCGGCCGGGACGGGGCAGGTCGCGGGCGAGGTAGAGGATGCCCTGCTTGCTGTAGTCGAAGGGCGACCCGACGTCGAGCGCCCGCCACGGCAGGACGCCCTCCATCGCGGCCGTGAACCCGGCCCCCATCACCTCGTCGGCCGAGGGCCCCCGGTCGCCGGTCGGCTCGTTCCCGTCCACCTGCTCGGCGGCCCGCAGCCCGAACGATCCGGCCACCTTGGTGAAGCCACCCCCGACCTTGAGCGTCGCCGAGGTGAACACGACCGTACGATCGGACAGGATCGCCCCTCGCATCAGCCCCGCGACGGACAACGGTGCCGCGCGCAGTTCGCGCCCCGACCGGTCCCGGTCGATCACCCAGACGACGTCGCCGTCCGCCGGGGCCGCCATCCGCTCGGCGACCTCGAAGACCTCCTGCAACGCCGCCTGGGCCTGGCGTCGGTCGTTGCTGTCGGAGTCCTTGCCGTCCCGGCCCTTGCCGAGCTGGGACACGCCGTCACGGGCCAGGTCGCGGACCTGGCCCAGCGCGGTCGTCAGCGCCGACTCGCCCGGCTCGACCCGGGCGAGGTCCGCCGCGTCGAGCGCGGTCCCCAGCGCCTCACCTGCATCCATCAGGTCGAGGGCAGTGTCGTCGTCCATCCACGCCATCGCCCGCTTTGCGACGCGTTCGACGATCTGCGGGCTCAACTCGGCCGAGGCGGCACCGGTCACCCGGGCGACGAGCTCGTGCGCCTCATCGATGACCACCGCGGAGTGCTCCGGCAGCACCGACCCCTCCTGCATGGCGTCGATGGCCAACAGGGCATGGTTGGTCACCACCAGATCGGCGGCCCGGGCCCGCTCCCGGGACTTCTCCACGAAGCACTCCGCGCCGAACGGGCAGCGCTGCGCGCCCAGGCATTCCCGCGACGAGATCGACACCTGCGACCAGCCCCGGGCGGTGTGGGTCGGGGCCTCGTCCCGATCCGCCAGCCCGTCCCGCTCGGCCTGCTCCTCGGCCCACTCGCGCAGGGACAGCACCTCGGCCCCCAGCACGGACACCTCATCGGCCCCGGACTCACGGATCTGATCGGCGACGTCGGCGCCACCGAACAGGCCCTGCTGCTCCACCGGCCCGTTCTCCCGGACCCGCAGCAGGCAGGCGTAGTTCGTCCGCCCCTTCAGGACGGCCGACCGTACCCGCTTGCCGGCCACCTTCTCCATCGCCGCGAGGGCGTGGGGGATGTCGCTGTCGGCGAGCTGTGCCTGCAGGGCCAGGGTCGCCGTCGCGATCACGACCCGGTCGTCGGGGTGCGCAGCGAGGTGCGCCAGCACCGGCGCGAGGTAGCCCAGGGACTTGCCGGTGCCGGTCCCGGCCTGCACCAGCAGGTGCTCGCCCCGGTCCAGGGACCGGGCGATCGCCTGCGCCATCGCCTGCTGCCCCGGGCGGGGGCTGCCGCCGATCACGCCGACGGAGGCCTCGAGGAGGTCGTCAGCGGTCACCGGGGGCAGCTTCTGGGAAGGCACCCGTCAACTTTAGACGCTCCGCTCGCGCCGGCCGGGAGGCGAGCGGGTCGGTCACCGCGCCGGTGGGTGACCGACGCGGGCGGCGTACGCCACCGGGGCACACCGAGCCCCGGACACCGCCGAGACTCACTGCTCCAGGTAGGGCCGGAACTCCCCCGCCAGGTCGGCATGGACCAGCGCGACGATCCGGGTGCCCTCGGAGGTGAACTCCTGTGTGACGAACTCCCCGTACTGGTGCACCTTGTCGAGCAGGTCGCCGCGTGAGTACGGCACCAACGCGCGCACCTCCGCCTCGGGCCGTGGCAGCGCCGCCTCGATCGCCGCCCGGATCTCCTCGACGCCGACACCGGTGCGGGCCGAGCAGAACATCGCCGCCGGATAGGCCGAGGCCAGCCCCAGCCGGGTCGTCGCGTCGACCAGATCCATCTTGTTGAAGACCAACAGCTCGGGCAGGTCCGTCGCCTCGATCTCGCCGAGGACCTGGCGGACCGCGTCCACCTGGCCGGCGGGATCGGGATCGGCGCCGTCGACAACGTGGACCAGCAGGTCCGCCTGGGACGACTCCTCGAGCGTGGACCGGAACGCCTCGATCAGCTCCGTGGGCAGGTGTCGGACGAATCCGACGGTGTCGGTCAGGGTGTAGACGCGCCCGTCCCCGGCCTCCGCCCGGCGGGTGGTCGGGTCCAGGGTGGCGAAGAGGGCGTCCTCGACCAACACTCCGGCTCCGGTCAGCCGGTTCAACAGGGACGACTTGCCGGCGTTGGTGTACCCCACGATCGCCACCGACGGGATCCGGTGGCGATGGCGCTCGGCGCGCTTCGTCTCCCGGGTGACGTCCATGTCGCGCAGCTTGCGCCGGAGGATGGCGATCCGGGTGTTGATCCGGCGCCGGTCGGTCTCGATCTTGGTCTCACCGGGCCCGCGCCCGCCGATACCCGCACCGCCGGCGGCCTGGCCACCGGCCTGACGCGACAGGTTCCCGCCCCAGCCACGCAGCCGCTGCTTGCGGTACTGCAGCTGGGCCAGCTCGACCTGGGCCTTGCCCTCGGCGCTGCGGGCGTGCTGGGCGAAGATGTCGAGGATCAGGATCGTACGATCCACGACCTTGACCTTGATCTCATCCTCCAGGTTGCGCAACTGGGAGGCGGACAGCTCGCCGTCGCAGATCACGGTGTCGGCGCCGGTGGCCCGGACGACCTCGCGGACCTCGGCCACCTTGCCCCGGCCGATGTAGGTCGCCGGGTCGGGCTGCTTGCGGCGCTGGATCAGGCCCTCCAGGACCTCCGAACCCGCCGTCTCCGCGAGCAGTTTGAGCTCGGCCATCGCATTGTCGGCATCCGCCTGGCTGCCGGTGGTCCAGACGCTGACGAGCACGACACGCTCCAGTCGCAGCTGCCGGTACTCGACCTCGGTGATGTCCTGGAGATCGGTGCGGATGCCCGCCACCCGGCGCAGCGAGAGGCGCTCCGCCAGCTCGAGCTGGTCACCGTCGTACGACTCGGGGTCCTCCCCCTCGATCCCGACGAAGTCCTCCGACATCAGGGTCACGCCGAGATCGTCATCGTCCGCCTCGTCCGAGGCATCGTACGGTGCCTCCTGCGGAGACCCGGCGATCTCCTCGTCGCGCGCCGCAGCTCCATCGGTCGCCGCATTTTCGTCGGTCACCGCATCGTCGTCGGTCACCGCCTCGTCAGGTGCCTCGGGCGGCGTCCCCTCGGGGTGCAGCCGTCGAGCGCGGATCAGGGCGGCGCGCCCACGCGTGGGCCAGTACTCGTCCTGCGGGTCTGCCGGACCGGGTCCGGTCGGGGTGATGGCGATGGTTCCTCCTCGGGTGTCCGATTCACCCAGTGTAGGAGGTGGGCCCCACCGCGCAGCCGCGCGTCAGGCGAGATCGGGGATCACGATCGATCCCCGGTAGACGAGCTGGGCCGGACCGGTCAGCGTCGCCGTCACGGGCGCGTCCGCGGACGCCCGGCTGAGCCCGACGACCACCACGCCGCCGGGCACGTCCACCCGGATCCGGCGCTCCTCGGGACCGATCCCGAGGCCCAACCGGGTGGCGGTCGCCGCGGCCACCGCGACCGTCCCGGTGCCGCAGGACTCGGTCTCCCCGACGCCGCGCTCGTACACCCGCATCCCGACATGGCCCTCGTCCATGATCCGGACGAACTCAGCATTGACTCCGTGGGGGAATTCTCCGACCGGCCAGGTCGGCTGGCGGGTCAGGTCGAGGACGCCGATGTCGTCGGTGAAGGACACCGCGTGCGGGTTGCCGACGTCCACCGGTTGGGCCTGCCAGGTCCGCGGCCCGCGTCCGTCGTCGGCCACGGTGATCGGCACGGTGGGCGCCAGTGCCCCGTCGTGCACCCGGACCGGCCCCATCTCGACCCGGACCCGCTCGTCCGGCAGCAGGACGGCATGGCGGGCGCCGGCGCGGGTGCCGATCTCGATCTCCCGGTCGTTGACCAGGCCTGATTCGTACAGGTAGCGGACGAACACCCGCACCCCGTTGCCGCACATCTCCGCCACGGACCCGTCGGCGTTGCGGTAGTCCATGAACCAGGCGTCCGGGTCGCCGTCCCACTCGGGGATGTGCTTGCCCCGCACCGCCCGGAGCAGGCCGTCGGCCCCCACCCCGCCGCGCCGGTCACAGAGGAACCGGACCTCCACCGGGTCGAGGTCCAGCATCCCCGCCTGGTCGGTGAAGACCACGAAATCGTTGCGGGTGCCGTGCCCCTTGGCGAAGGTGATGTCACGCATGGCGACAATCATTCCACGGCGGGCGGCACCTCGGCCGGCTGCCGGGAGGACGCGGGCGGCACCTCGGTCGGCTGCGCGGAGGCGGCGGGAGCGACCAGGCGACGCAGCGGTCCGGCCAGCAGGAGGTCCGCCAGCTCCGCCGCCGGCCGGGTCGCATCCACCCAGATGATCCGGTCATCACGTCGGAACCAGCCCAGTTGCTTGCGGGCGAACCGCCGGGTCCGGGTGATCGTGGCCGCCCTGGCGGCCGCCTCGTCGATCGTGCCGGCGAGGAAGTCCAGCACCTGGCGGTAGCCGAGGGCCCGGCAGGCCGTACGCCCCTGGCGCAGACCTCGTGCCTCGAGTCGGCGCACCTCGTCGACGAAGCCGTCCGCCCACATCCGGTCCACCCGGGCGGCGATCCGGGCGTCCAGCACATCGCGCTCCAGCGACAGCCCGATCTGCACCACGTCCGCCAGGGCGTAGCGGTGCTCGGGCAGGGTGGACACGTAGTGCCCGGTCAGCTCGATGACCTCCAGCGCCCGGATGACGCGGCGCTCGTTGTTGGGCTCGATGCCCGCCGCGGCGGCCGGATCAGCCGTTCGCAGCCGCTCGTACAGGTGCGCCACCCCGACCCGCGCCGACTCCGCCTCCAGCCGGGCCCGGACGGTCGGATCGGTGCCGGGGAACTCGAACTCGTCGACGATGGCCCGGATGTAGAGCGAGGACCCGCCGACCAGCAGTGGCACGACACCGCGGGCCCGGCAGCCGGCGATCGCCTCGCGGGCCAGCTGCTGGAAGTCCGCCACTGTCGCCGTCCGGTCGATGTCCCAGACGTCGACCAGATGGTGGCGGACGGCCGCCAGTTCCTCGGCGGTCGGCTTGGCGGTCCCGATGTCCATGCCCCGGTAGACCAGCATCGAGTCGGCGTTGACGATCTCGGCCGGCTGGCCGGCTGCCGCCATCCGGCGGGCCAACGCGATCGCCAGCGCGGTCTTGCCGGAGGCGGTCGGGCCGATCACCGCGACCACGGGGAGAGACTTGGCCGACACCGTCACGACCTCAGGAACGCCTGACCGGGATGCCCAGCCGGACGGTGGGCCGCGTCGGTCGGTCCTGATCCGCTGACCCGACCACCGGCAGCAGGCCGCTCGGGGACACCGCGGGGGTCTCCTGGCGGGCCGCCCAGGCGTCACCGCCGCGGGTGCGCCGCAGGCCGGTGAGGCCGGCATCGGCGTTCAGGTGGTGCGGCGCCGCGTACGTGATGACCGTTTCGGCGATGTCGCCCGGGCGCGGCCGCAGCGCCGGATCGTCGGGGACGGCCACGTGGACGAGACGGTTGTCGCGGGCGCGACCCGACATCCGATGTGTGTCGCCGTCCTTCTTGCCCTCACCGTCGGCGAACATCACCTCGACCCGCTCCCCGACCAGCGCCCGGTTCTCCTCCCAGGCGATCTCGTTGACCAGGTCGATCAGCCGCTGGTAGCGGGCGTGCTTCACCTCGTCCGGCACCTGGTCGGGCATCGTGGCGGCCGGGGTGCCGGGGCGGATCGAGTACAGGAAGGTGAAGGCGGCACTGAACCGCGCCCGCCGGACCACCTCCATCGTCTGCTCGAAGTCCTCGTCGGTCTCCCCCGGGAATCCGACGATGATGTCGGTGGTGATCGCCGCGTGGGGCATGGCGTCGCGGACCCGGTCGAGGATGCCGAGGAACCGCTCCGACCGGTACGAGCGCCGCATCCGGCGCAGCACCTCGTCCGAGCCCGACTGCAGCGGCATGTGCAACTGGGGCATCACGTTCGGCGTCCCGGCCATCGCCGCGATCACGTCGTCGGTGAAGTCCTTCGGGTGCGGGCTGGTGAACCGCACCCGCTCCAGCCCGTCGATCCCGCCGCAGGCGCGCAGCAGCGAGGCGAAGGCCTGCCGGTCCCCGTGCGGTCCGAGATCGCCCGGCCGCTCGTCGCCGAACCAGCCGGTGCCGTACGCGTTGACGTTCTGGCCGAGCAGCGTGACCTCCTGGACACCCTGGTCGACCAGGGTGCGGATCTCCCGCAGCACGTCGCCGGGCCGCCGGTCGGTCTCCTTGCCGCGCAGCGAGGGAACGATGCAGAACGTGCAGGTGTTGTTGCAGCCGACGCTGATCGAGACCCAGGCCGAGTAGGCCGAGTCGCGGTGGGTCGGCAGGTCGGACGGGAAGGTCTCCAGGGCTTCCTTGATCTCGACCTGCGCCTCCTGGCGGATCCGGGCACGCTCCAGCAGCACCGGCAGCGAGCCGAGGTTGTGGGTGCCGAACACGACGTCCACCCAGGGCGCACGCCGGACGATGACGTCGCGGTCCTTCTGGGCCATGCATCCGCCGACCGCCACCTGCATGCCGGGGTGCTCGGCCTTGACCGAAGCGATGTGGCCGAGGTTGCCGTACAACCGGTTGTCGGCGTTCTCCCGCACGGCGCAGGTGTTGAACACCACCACGTCCGCGTCGGCGCCCGCCGTGGCGGGCACGTACCCCGCCTCGTCGAGCAGTCCGGCGATCCGCTCCGAGTCGTGCACGTTCATCTGGCAGCCGTACGTCCGCACCTCGTACGTACGCGGCAGGGATCGCCCGTCGACGGCGGGCGACAGGGCGGTGGCAGGAGGCAAGGCGGCGGAGGTCTCGTTCATGGCGGGCCCACTCTACAGGAGCGCCTCCTACCACATCCGTACGGCGGTGCCACAGGCGATACCACATCGACACGGCCGGCGGGTGCCGAGCACCGCCGTCATCGACACGGACGGGCGTTCGGGGCGGCGTCGTGTGACGGCCCCGGAACAATCGATGATGCTGACCCCCGTAACCCCTGTCCAATCGACCCGACGGGCCCTATCGTGCGGTCATGACATCGATCCACCCCGAGGACACCGGACCGCTGGTCCATGAGGTCGGCGCACCGATCGTCGTCCTGCAGGACGTCAACAAGCACTTCGGTGACTTGCACGTGCTGCGCGACATCAACCTGTCGGTGGCGAAGGGCGAGGTGGTGGTGGTCCTGGGCCCGTCCGGCTCGGGCAAGTCGACACTGATCCGGACGATCAACCGGCTGGAGACGATCGATTCGGGCACGATCTCCATCGACGGACGCCGGCTCCCGTCGGAGGGCAAGCAGCTGGCCCAGCTGCGCGCCGAGGTCGGGATGGTCTTCCAGTCGTTCAACCTGTTCGCCCACCGGACGATCCTCGAGAACGTCACCCTCGGGCCGCTCAAGGTGCGCAGGACCGCCAGGGCGACGGCGGAGGCCGAGGCGATGGCCCTGCTCAAGCGGGTCGGCGTCGCGGACCAGGCCAAGAAGTACCCCGCCCAGCTGTCCGGGGGCCAGCAGCAGCGGGTGGCGATCGCCCGCGCGCTGGCGATGAAGCCGAAAGTGATGCTCTTCGACGAGCCGACCTCGGCGCTGGACCCGGAGATGGTGCAGGAGGTCCTCGATGTGATGATCAACCTCGCCGCCCAGGGGATGACGATGATCGTCGTCACCCACGAGATGGGCTTCGCCCGCAAGGCCGCCAATCGGGTGGTCTTCATGTCCGACGGCCAGATCGTCGAGGAGGGCGACCCGAACGCCTTCTTCACCGCCCCGAAGAGCGACCGGGCCCGCGATTTCCTGTCGAAGATCCTCTCCCACTGAGTCCTCCGGACACACCCTGAACCTTCCGGACACACCCTGCGTACGGCCCACGTACGCACCAGACCCCGGGCGGCAGCGCCCGGACCAACCGAAAGGAACACCTGATGCACTATCGCAGGATCGGCCTCGCCGTCGGTGCCGCTGTCATGAGCCTCGCGCTGTCCGCCTGTGTGGCGGGCGGGTCGGGAGGCTCCTCCTCCGGGGGCACGGGCGGCACCATTACGATCGGTATCAAGTACGACCAGCCCGGCCTCGGCCAGCAGGTCGGCAGCGAGTACAAGGGCTTCGACGTCGACGTGGCCCGGTACGTCGCCAAGGAGCTCGGGTACCAGGCGAACCAGATCAAGTTCATGGAGGCACCCTCGGCCCAGCGCGAGACGCTGATCCAGTCCGGCCAGGTGCAGCTCATCTTCGCCACGTACTCGATCACCGACGCCCGCAAGGAGAAGGTCGACTTCGCCGGGCCGTACTTCATCGCCGGCCAGGACATCCTGGTGCAGTCGTCGCGGACCGACATCAACGGGCCCGCCGACCTGAAGGGCCACAAGCTCTGTTCGGTCGTCGGCTCGACCTCGGCCAAGAAGATCAAGGACCAGTACCCGGAGGTGCAGCTCCAGGAGGTCGACACCTACTCGAAGTGCGCCGAGGCCGTGGCGGCCGGGTCGATGGACGCCATGACCACCGATGACATCATCCTCGCCGGCTACGCGGCGCAGGACCAGTACAAGGGCAAGCTGAAGGTGATCGGCCACCCGTTCACCCAGGAGCGCTACGGCGTCGGCCTCAAGAAGGGCGACACCGCACTGCAGACGAAGGTCAACGACGCCCTCACCAAGATGATCAACGACGGCTCCTGGCAGAAGTTCCTGGACGCCAACGTCGGCGCCTCCGGCTACCAGCCGAACAAGGAGCTGAACCCGCCGAAGCCCGGCACCGCCTAGTCCGACGCAACGGGTGGGATGCGCCCGCGCCGCATCCCACCCGTGGTGCCCGGGCCTGCTCGAGGCCCCGACACCACGACGGTCGCGGACGCGACCCCGGGCGCTTCCCGGGCACCCTCGATCCCGGAGGTGATCCACCGTGCAAGGCCTGATCGAGCTCCTCCAGCAGTACAACGTGCTGGCGGCGTTCTGGATGACGATCCGCCTGACCCTGATCTCCGCCGGAGGCGCACTCGTCATCGGCACGGTCATCGCTGTGATGCGCGTCTCCCCCATCCCGTCCCTGCAGCGCTTCGGCGCCGCGTACGTCACCCTGGTCCGCAACACCCCGCTGACGCTGATCGTGACCTTCTGCGTGCTCGGGCTCTACCTCTTCATGAACCTGCACCTGCTGCCGGAGTCCGTCGACCCCAAGGCGCAGTTGTTCACCTGGGCGGTCGTCGCACTGTCCGGCTACCACGCGACGTTCGTCGCCGAGGGCATCCGGTCGGGGATCAACACGGTGCCCAACGGACAGGCCGAGGCCGCCCGGGCGATCGGGCTCACCTTCGGCCAGTCGCTCACCCAGGTCGTCCTGCCGCAGGCGATGCGCGGGGCGATCACCCCGCTGGGCAACACCTTCATCGCGCTGACGAAGAACACCACCGTCGTCTCGGCGGTGGGCGTGGCCGAGGCCTCGTACCTGATGAAGAACATGATCGAGTTCAGCCCACAGCATCTGTACGCGATCTTCTTCCTGATGGCCCTCGGGTTCGTCATCCTCACGCTGCCGGCCGGCCTGTTCTTCTCCTGGGCCTCGACGAAATGGCAGGTGCAGCGATGAGTACGCAGCAGGCGAGCGTTCTTTTCGATGCGCCGGGGCCCCGGGGCATCCTCCGCAACCGGATCATCGGCCTGGTCGGCATCGTGGTCATCGCCGCCCTGGTGGCCGGGCTGATCTGGGGGTTGCGCGCGCAGCTGACCGGCGCCAAATGGGCCCCGTTCCTGCGGGCCGACACCTGGGTGTCGTACATCCTGCCCGGCATCATCAACACCATCCAGGCGGCGGCCATGGCGGTGGTGCTGGCCTCCCTGCTGGGGCTGGCGCTGGCGCTCGGGCGGATGTCCTTCAACCGGCCGGTGTCGTTCGTGTGCACCGTCATCATCGAGTTCTTCCGGGCCGTCCCGGTGCTGATGATGATGCTCTTCGTCTACTTCATGACGATCTTCGTGCCGTTCATGGCCAGCCTGTTCACCGGCTCACTGGTCGAGGTCAAACCGCTGGTCGCCGTGGTCGCCGGTCTGACGTTCTACAACTCGGCGGTCATCGCCGAGCTGCTGCGCGCGGGCGTCAACAGCCTGCCGCGCGGCCAGACCGAGGCCGGGCTCGGCATCGGGCTCAGCATCGGTCAGACCCGACGGCTGATCCTGCTGCCCCAGGCCGTCACGGCGATGCTCCCGGCGCTGGTCTCCCAGCTGGTCGTCATCGTGAAGGACTCGGCCCTCGGCTACATCATCAGCTACCCCGAGCTGCTGCGCTCCTCCCAGACCCTGGCCAGTCGCTGGTCCAACTCCATCGCGGCGTTCCTGGTCGCGGCGGTGCTGTTCATCATCATCAACTACTCGCTGACCCGGCTCGCCGGCTATCTGGAGGGTCGCTCCCGCTCACGGCAGGCCGGCCGGATGCTCAAGCTCGAGCGACTCAACATGGAGGACCACGTGCACAACCAGGAGGTGCCGCTCAAGGAGTGAATCCGCCCCACTCGACGGGTCGGGTCCCGCTCAGCGAGCGTGGTCCTGCTCAGCGCAGCGTGGTCGCACTCGACACGGATGAGGGGCCCGGCACATCAGTGCCGGGCCCCTCATCCGTGCCAGGCCCCGTCGTCGTTGTCCCGGATCTCCCCGGACCGTCCCAGGTGTCGTCCCGGGTCGTCGTCCTCGTGCCCCGCCGGTCGGCCTCTCCGTAGCGAGCTGCGTCAGCGGGCCACCTCGGTGGCGCGGGACTCGCGCACGACCGTCACCCGGATCTGGCCGGGGTAGGTCAGCTCCTCCTCGACCTGCTTGGCGATGTCGCGGGCGAGCACCTGGGCACCGATGTCGTCCACGGCTCCCGGCTCGACCATCACCCGCACCTCGCGGCCGGCCTGCATGGCGAAGACCTTGGAGACGCCCTCGTGGGCCGCGGCAAGGGCCTCCAGACGCTCCAGCCGCTGGACGTACGACTCCAGCGACTCCCGGCGGGCACCGGGCCGCCCCCCGCTCACCGCGTCGCAGGCCTGGGTGAGCACAGCCTCGACAGAGTGCGGTTCGACGTCGTTGTGGTGCGCCTCGATGGCGTGCACGACGTCCTCGGACTCCCCGTATTTGCGGGCCAGGTCGGCGCCGATGACCGCGTGCGGCCCCTGCACCTCATGGGTGAGGGCCTTGCCGATGTCGTGCAGGAACGCACCGCGCTTGCAGCTCGCCACGTCCAGCTTCAACTCGGCCGCCATCACGCCGGCGATGTTGGCGCACTCCACCAAGTGCTTGAGCACGTTCTGGCCGTACGAGGTGCGGTAGCGCAGGCGGCCCATCAGGGTGACCAACTCAGGGTGGAGATCGTGGATGCCGACCTCCAGCAACGCGTCCTCGGCGGCCTGCTGGCAGCGGTCGGCGATCCGGCGCTGGGACCGCTCGTACACCTGCTCGATCCGGGCCGGATGGATCCGGCCGTCCGCGATGAGCTCGGTCAGTGCCAACCGTGCGGTCTCGCGCCGCACCGGGTCGAAACAGGACAGCAGCACCGTCTCCGGCGTGTCGTCGATCAGGACGTTGACCCCGGTGATCTGTTCGAACGAGCGGATGTTGCGCCCCTCGCGGCCGATGATCCGCCCCTTCATCTCGTCGCTCGGCAGGTCGACGGTCGAGACCACCGACTCGGCCGTCTGCTCGGGCGCGAGCCGCTGGATCGCCTCGACGATCACCGCCTGGGCCTTGACCTCCGCATGCCGACGGGCCTCCGACTCGATGTCGCGGGCGATGATCGCGGCCTGGCGCTTGGAGTCCTGCTGCGCGACGGCAAGGACCTCCTCGCGGGCCTGCTCGGCGCTCAGCCCGGCGATCCGCTCCAGGGCCGCCCGCCGGTCGGCCTCCGCCGCGGACACGGCGGCCTCGCGGGTCCCGAGCTCCTGGCGCTGGGCCTCGGCCTCGCCGCGGCGCCGTTCCAGCTCCGCTCCGTCGCGATCGAGGCGTTCCTCGCGCTCGGTGAGCCGGTGCTCACGGCGCTCCTGACTCAGCCGGATCTCGCGGATCTCGTCGTGTTGGGACTGGGAGAACGAGGCGGCCTCGCCCCGCAGCCGATCCCCCTCGAGCTGGGCCGCCTCGGCCTGCAGCAGGGCGGCCTGGGCCTTCTGACGCAGGTCATCGACCGCCGAACGGATCGACTGGTCGTAGCTGTCCGCCTCCTCCCGCAGCGTGCGCTGGTAGGTCTCGGCCTCGGCCCGGAGCCGGGCGGCGTGGGCCCGGGCGGCGTCCGCCTCGGCCTGCCCGTCGGCCCGCAGGCCGTGGGCCTCCTCGAGCGCACGGGCTCGCAGCGCATCGACCTCCTGCTGGGCCTCCGCCCGCAGCCGGGCGATCTCCTCGAGCTGGGCCGGCGTCGGACCCTCCGGGCCCGCCGCGCGGTACCGGCGCAGCAGGATGACGGCCAGCACCGCGATGGCGATGAGGACAACGACGAGGAGGGCCCCGACGACCAGGAACCCGACCATCGAGTTCATATGGCAAGCACTCCCTTCGGCACGCGTCCGTGCAGATCAGGAGGGCGCTACAGCGTGGTGCACCGAGTGGCCGAACATCCACCGATGCCGGCCACTCTGGTAAACAACCATCTCTATCGTGCGCGGGGTCGTCCGACCCCGATATGCATCACTCACGTCAGTGAAGGATCACTGCACTACCCTCAGCGGGTATCTTACCGAGGGCCCGCAAACCCTGCCGCACCGTCCCCTCGGCGGCCGACCGTGTCGGGCCCGATGCCCGGCCCGGCAGCCCACCGGGCGAGGCACGGCCCAGTCGGGGCCGACCGAGCCGAGCTGGACCGGACGGGTCGAGCTGGACCGGACGGGCCAGGCGGGACCGGACCGAGCCGGCCGCCGAGCTCAGAGGTCGTCGGACCAGGCACCGTCGTCCGGCTCCGACTCGAGAGCGGACAGCGCCCGGTAGGCCACCCCCGCCGAGAATCCCCGTCGGGCCAGCGCTGCGACCAATCGGCGCCGACGGACCTCCGGAGCCAGCCCGGCCATCGACCGGGCCTTGCGCTCGACCAGGGCCAGCGCTGCGTTGAACTCCTCGTCCCCGTCGACCGCCTCGAGCACCTCATCGATGATGTCCCGCTCGACGCCCTTCCGGACGAGTTCGTCGCGCAGGGCACGCCGGGACAGCTGCTTGCGCTCCTGCCGGGACGCCACCCAGGCAGCCGCGAAGGCACGGTCGTCGACCAGTCCCACTTCGGTCAGCCGGTCGAGGACGGCCGTCGCCACCTCGGGGTCGGTGTGCCGCTTGGCCAGGGCCTGCTCCAGCTCACGGCGCGAACGGGCACGGTCGGTGAGCCGGGCCAGCACGATCTCCCGGGCGATGTCGTACGGGTCGGCCTCCGGGTCCGGATTGTCCTCCGGGCCCGGAGCGCGGCGTCCTGTCATGATCAGAACTTCACCTCGCCCGTCTCCGGGTCGATGTCCTCCTCGGCCTCCGCAGCGTCGGCAGCGACTCCGATGCCCATCTTCGTCTTGATCTTGGTCTCCAGCTCGGTGGCGACCTCGGGATGGGTCTTGAGGAAGTTGCGGGCGTTCTCCTTGCCCTGGCCGAGCTGGTCACTGTCGTACGTGAACCAGGCGCCGGCCTTGCGGACCAGCCCCGTCTCGACGCCCATGTCGATCAGCGACCCCTCACGGCTGATGCCCTGGCCGTAGATGATGTCGAACTCGGCCTGCTTGAACGGCGGGGCCACCTTGTTCTTGACGACCTTCACCCGGGTACGGTTGCCGACCATCTCGGTGCCGTCCTTCAGCGTCTCGATCCGCCGGACGTCGAGGCGGACGGAGGCGTAGAACTTCAGCGCCCGGCCACCGGTGGTGGTCTCGGGGTTGCCGAACATCACGCCGATCTTCTCGCGCAGCTGGTTGATGAAGATCGCCGTGGTGCCAGCGCTGCTGAGGGCACCGGTCATCTTGCGGAGCGCCTGGCTCATCAGCCGGGCCTGCAGGCCGACGTGTGAATCGCCCATCTCGCCCTCGATCTCGGCGCGCGGCGTCAGGGCCGCGACCGAGTCGATGACGATCAGGGCCAGGGCACCGGACCGCACCAGCATGTCGGCGATCTCCAGTGCCTGCTCACCGTTGTCCGGCTGGCTGACCAGCAGGGCGTCGGTGTCGACACCGAGCTTCTTCGCGTACTCGGGGTCGAGGGCGTGCTCCGCGTCGATGAATGCACAGATACCACCCTGTGCCTGCGCCTGCGCCACCGCATGCAGGGCCACCGTCGTCTTGCCGGAGGACTCCGGCCCGTAGATCTCGACGACCCGGCCCCGTGGCAGGCCCCCGACGCCGAGCGCGATGTCCAACGCCACCGACCCGGTCGGGATCACCTCGATGTTGGCGTGCGTCCGGTCTCCCAGACGCATCACCGAACCCTTGCCGTACTGCTTCTCGATCTGGCCGAGCGCGGCGTTCAGCGCCTGCTCGCGGTTGTTGACTGCCATCGGCTCGCCCTTTCGTCTCCCCGTCGCCGGGACACTCGCCCCCCGCCGAGCGGGGGATTCGGGTGCCCCGCGCTTCGCGCCGGGACCCCGCTGTCGTCGGTCCTCGCCATCACCGCCCTTCGCGGTGCCGGCTTTGCGTGCGGCCGGCTTACGTGCGGCCGGCTTGCGTGCTGCTGGTGGTGCTGCGTGTGACGCCGTGCCCTGTCGCGCTGCTGCGCTCCGGGGTCCTGCGCCCTGCGGTACTGCGCTCTGTGGTGCTGCTGTGTCCTGTCCTGCTGTGGTCGGTGCCGGTGTGCCCCCGTCGTCTGCCTCGGAGCCACCCTGTCCTTCGGTTTTCGTCGTCGTCGTCATCGTCATCGTCGACAACACTAGGCACGACCACTGACAACGCCGCGCCTCTCTTGCCGGCTGTGGACGGATGCCGTTCGTGGTAGCACCCCGGTGGACAACTTACCGAACAGATGTTCGATCCGCAGGGAGGGGTGCGGCGTGTCGGCACTGTCGGCGCAAACTCGACCACCGCCACCGGGCGGTGGGGTCAGCGTTCCTTGGCGGGCAGCTCGAGGGCCGCCCAGCAGGCCCGCCATACGGTCTTGGGCGGCACACCGGCGGCCAGGGCCTCCACCACCGTACGGCCGCCGAGCTCGGCCATCACGTGTTGCTCGGCCCACACTCTGGCGTACCCCGACCCGAGCTGTTGCCCGAGCCTGCGCCACAACTCCGTCTCCCGCACCCGGACACAGTACCCGCCACGACGGGGACGCCCGCACGCCGCGACTGGCCGGGCGGGCGGACCGACCTGATCGGACGATGACCCCGAGAGCAGACGATCCCGCGACGGAATCCCGCGAAGAAACGGTCGACGACGGTGAAGGACCGCTCAGGCGGCCGTCGCGGTGGCCCGGGGCCGCAGCGGGAGCGGGGTGATGGTGCGCTCGGTATCGGCCATCCGCTCAGCGACATCCCCGATCACGTGCGACATCGGGACGTTGAGCGCCCCGCAGATCGCGGCAAGGAGCTCGCTGGAGGCCTCCTTCTGACCCCGCTCGACCTCTGAGAGGTAGCCGAGGCTCACCCCTGCGCGTCGGGACACGTCCCGGAGAGTCTTGCCCTGTGCCACACGCTCGGAGCGCAAGGTGGCGCCGAGATGCTCGCGCATCAGCGCGGGCTTGGAGATGTCGGTGACAGGGGCCATGGCGTCAGTCTACCCGGCGGACAATCGCCCGCCACCCTGACGCGTACGCCGGTTCAGGCCTGGCGGCAGGCCTCCAGGAGCCGACGCAACGCCTCCTCGACCGACCGGGTGCGGATCGTGTGCCGGTCGCCGTCGAAGCGATACTCGCGCGCCGCGGCACCGGAACGATCGGCCACAGCGATGAAGACGGTGCCGGCCGGATGTCCCTCCTGGGGATCGGGCCCCGCCACGCCGGTGACCCCGACGCCCCAGTCGGCCCGGCAGGTCTCCCGGGCACCGGCCGCCATCGCGAGGGCGGTGGAGATGGCCACGGCGCCGTCGCGGGCCAGCTCCCCCGCGTCCACGCCGGCCAGCGAGTGCTTGAGGTCGGTGGCGTACGTGATGAGACCGCCACGGTAGACCGCGGAGGCCCCGGCGACCGATGTCAGGGTCGCGCCCAGCAGGCCCCCGGTGAGGGACTCGCAGGTGGCCAGTGTGGCCGGTGTGCGCCCCAGCAGGTCCAGCAGGTCCACCGCGAGGTCGTACGCCGGGTCACTGGGCGCGGCGCCCCGGGTGAGGGCACCGCCCACCCGGGGTCGCACCGGCCCGGTCCCGGCCGACCGGACCGTCGAGACGCGGGTCCCGGGTGGGGGGCCCGGCATGGCGGCAGGGGTGGGCCCGTACGGCAGGTCGGGGAGGATCATCGGGCCTCGGGGTGGGCGGCGAGGTAGGAGGAGCGCATCCGGGCGGCCTCGCGCAGGTAGTCCAGCCCGGTGAGCACGGTGAGCAGGAACGCCGCAGCCATCAGCACCCAGGAGAGGATCTCCGCCACCCCGCCGATCGACAGCCCGGCGGCCGGCAACGGCAACAGGTACAGGACCAGGGCGGCCGACTGGGTCATCGTCTTCGCCTTGCCGCCGCGGTTGGCCGCCATCACCCCGTACTTGAGGATGAAGAAGCGCATCACCGTGATGCCCCATTCGCGCAGCAGGATGACGATCGTCACCCACCACCACAGCTCGCCGATGATGCTCAGGCCGATGAAGGCCATCCCGGTGAGCGCCTTGTCGGCGATCGGATCCATCAGCTTGCCGAAGCTGGTGACGAGGTTGCGGGAACGGGCCAGATGGCCGTCGATGAAGTCGGTCACCATCGCCAGGACGAACACCCCGGTGGTGGCCCAGCGCCAGCCGGCCTGGTCCGGGTGCGCGAGCAGCATCCAGCCGAACAGCGGGACCATCAGGATGCGCAGGACGGTCAGCGCATTGGGTACGTTCCAGGGGGACGGCTCGCCATGGCGGTCAGCACTCATCGGACCTCCTCCAGCGGACGGGCGACCAGGTCGATGCCCTCGGCGTCGGTGACCCGGGCGCGGACGAAGTCACCGACGGCATAGTGGGCGTCGCCGACCGCCGCCGGGTCGAGGGTGGTCACCCCGTCGACCTCGGGCCCCTGGTGGGCGGCGCGGCCCACCCAGGAGCCGTCCTCCTCGTCGCGGGCCTCGAGCAGGACGGTCAGCTCCTCGCCGACCCGGTCGGTGGCGCGGTCCTCCATCACCTCCATGACGAGGTCGGCGAGCATCGCCCGGCGGTCCTCGATCTCGTCCTCGGGCAGGTGACCGTCGAGGCGTACGCCCTCGGTGCCCTCCTCGTCGGAGTAGGCGAAGACGCCGCAGACGTCGAGGCGGGCGGCCCGCAGGAAGTCGGCGAGCAGCTCGACGTCGCGCTCGGTCTCGCCCGGGAAGCCGGCGATGACGTTGGCCCGGATGCCGGCCTGCGGGGCGGCGGACCGGACCTGCCCGATCAGGTCGAGGAAGGCATCGGGGTCGCCGAAGCGACGCATCCGGCGCAGGACGTCAGGGGCGGCGTGCTGGAACGACAGATCGAAGTAGTCGACGACCTTGTCCAGCCGGCCCATCGTCCCGACCAGCCCGGGGCGGAGCTCGGCCGGCTGCAGGTAGCTCACCCGGATCCACGGCAGTTCATCGATCCCCGACAGCTCGCGGAGCAGCACCTCGAGGTCCTGTCCCGGCCCGAGGTCCTTGCCGTACGAGGAGGTGTTCTCCGAGACCAGGAAGGCCTCGCGGACGCCCTGGCTCGCCAGCCAGCGGGCCTCCGCGACGATGTCGTCGACCGCCCGCGACACGTACGACCCGCGGAACGAGGGGATGGCGCAGAACGCACACCGTCGGTCGCAGCCCGACGCGATCTTCAGCGGTGCCGAAGGAGCACCGGAGAGCCGGCGGTGGAACTCCCGGGGCCCGCTCGCCGGTGCGGGGCCGATCCCGAGGTGGGCCGAGCCGGCGTGGGTCACGCCGGGGACGACGATCCCCCCGACGGCGGCCTGGCGTTCGACCGGGGTGATCGGCAGCAGTTCGCGCCGGTCCCGCGGGACGTGCGGGGTGGGGCGTACGCCGTGCAGGATGCCCTGCAGCCGGGCGACGATGTCGTCGTAGTCGTCGAAGCCCAGCACGTCGGCCTCCGGCAGCTCCGCGGCGAGGTCGGCGCCGTACCGCTCGGCCATGCAGCCGACCGCGACGACAGCCTGTGTGCGGCCCTCGGCCTTCAGGTCGGCCGCCTCCAGCAGCACCTCCACGGACTCCTGCTTCGCCTGGGTGATGAACCCGCAGGTGTTCACCATCACCGCGTCGGCACCGTCGGCCTCGTCGACGAGCCGGAAGCCCCCCTCGGCCAGCCGGGCCGCCAGCTCCTCGGAATCGACGTCGTTGCGTGCACAGCCCAGGGAGACCAGGTGCACCGACAGCAGGTCTGAAGTTCCATCACTCATGATGCCGTCCAGTATCCCCCACGAATCCCCCGCCGGCCCCCGACCCGGCCGAGCGGCCACCGGCGCCGCCCCGGGGGAACGCCGGGCAGCACCGGCCACGGGCCGGGGCACGCCGGGCCGCGGTCAGCCCTGCTGGAGGTTCTCCAGCACCTCGTCGAGATCGTCGGGCTTCACCATCACGTCACGCGGCTTGGACCCCTCCGACGGCCCGACGACGCCGCGGGTCTCCAGGATGTCCATCAGCCGGCCTGCCTTGGCGAACCCGACCCGCAGCTTGCGCTGCAGCATGGAGGTCGAGCCGAGCTGCAGGTTGACCACCAGTTGGGCCGCCTCCAGCACCAGCTCCAGGTCGTCACCGATGTCCTCGGCGACCTTCTTCGACGCGGCCGGGGCGACCACGTCCTCGCGGTAGGACGGCTGCAGCTGGGTCCTGACGAGCTCGACGACGTCGCGGATCTCCTTCTCGGTGACCCAGGAGCCCTGGACCCGGACCGGCTTCGAGGCGCCCATCGGCAGGAACAGGCCGTCGCCCTGGCCGACCAGCTTCTCGGCGCCGGGCTGGTCGAGGATGACCCGGGAGTCGGTCATCGAGGAGGTCGCGAAGGCCAGCCGGGAGGGCACGTTCGCCTTGATCAGGCCGGTGACCACATCGGTGGACGGGCGCTGAGTGGCCAGCACGAGGTGGATGCCGGCGGCCCGGGCCAGCTGGGTGATCCGGACGATGGAGTCCTCGACGTCACGGGGCGCCACCATCATCAGGTCGGCGAGCTCGTCGACGATCACCAGCAGGTACGGGTACGGCCGGACCTCGCGCTCCGACCCGGCCGGTGGCTGCACCTGGCCGGCCCGGACGGCCTTGTTGAAGTCCTTGACGTGCTTGAACCCGAACTCGGCCAGGTCGTCGTAGCGCTGGTCCATCTCGCGGACCACCCACTGCAGCGCCTCGGCGGCCTTCTTCGGCGAGGTGATGATCGGGGTGACCAGATGCGGGATGCCGTCGTAGGCGGTCAGCTCGACCCGCTTCGGGTCGACCAGGATCATCCGCACCTCCTCGGGCGTGGCCCGGACCAGGATCGAGGTGATCATCGAGTTGACGAAGGACGACTTGCCCGACCCGGTGGCACCGGCGACGAGCAGATGCGGCATCTTGGCCATGTTGGCCAGCACGTAGCCGCCCTCGACGTCCTTGCCCAGGCCGACCGTCATCGGCTCGTGGTCGTTGCGTGCCTTGGCCGACCGCAACACGTCGCCGAGCGAGACGATCTCCTTGTCCTTGTTCGGGATCTCCACGCCGATGGCGGACTTGCCCGGGATCGGCGACAGGATCCGGACGTCCGCGCTGGCCACCGCGTAGGCGTGGTTCTTGGAGACGTTGAGGACCTTCTCCACCTTCACCCCGGGGCCGAGCTCGACCTCGTAGCGGGTGACGGTCGGGCCACGGGTGTAGCCGGTGACGCGGGCGTCGATGTCGAACTCGTCGAAGACCTCGGTCAGCCGGCCGACGATCTCGTCGTTGGCCGGGGTGCGCGGCTGCGGCGGGGTGCCGGCCTTGAGCACGGTCATCTCCGGCAGCCGGTACTCGACGTCGCCGACCTGCTCGACGCGCTGCGGCAGCGGTGAGTCGTCGGGCGTCTCGACGGGTGCGTTGACGGTGACCTGCGGGACCAGACCGGCGGTGACCGGGCCGGCCTTGGCCGCCTCCACGGCCGTGGCGGGCTTCGGGCGCCGGACCGGGGTGGCGTCGACGCCGGTGTCGAAGGCCATCGGATCGATGTCGGTGAAGTCCGGGCGCTCGCGCGGCTCGGGGGCGCGGGCGATCACCACGCTGTCCTCGCGCGACCGCCGACGCCGGCGCGTCGGGGCCGGCGCAGCCTCGGTCTCCTCCTCGTCGTTCATCTCCGCCCCGGTCCCGTGGACCGTACGGCCGCGACGGCGCTCGCCGACGATCGGGGTGTCGTACGCCTGCTCGTCGAGGCCGTACTCGGGGCGCTCGGCGCTGCGCGGGAGGCGCTCGCGGGCCGCGTTGATCCGGGCGGGGATCTCGTACAGCGGGATGCCGACGATCAGGACCACGCCGTAGAAGGTGAGCAGCACCATCAGCGGCACCGACACCCACATCGTCATCAGGTCGGTGAGGACGCTCGAGGAGACGAAGCCGAGCACGCCGCCGGCCTCCCGCAGGGCCACCGGGTCGGCAGGGCGGGGCAGTCCGTGGGCGACGCTGACCAGGCCGAGCAGACCCAGCGCGGCGGTCAGCCAGCCGACCACCTGCCGCCCGGCGGGGCCGGTGGTGTCGGGGTGGCGGATCGTCCGCCAGGCCATCGTGGCGGTGAGCAGCGGTGAGGCGTACGCGGCCATCCCGATGACGGAGGTGACGGCGTACTCCAGCCACTGACCCACCGGGTCGGGCAGACCCCACCAGAACTCGGCGGCGAGCACGATGGTGGCCCCGATCAGGGCCAGGCCGACGCCGTCGCGGCGCAGGTCGGCAGGCACGTCGCGCGCGGTGGTGCCGATCGACCGCACCCCGGCACCGACCAGGCCGGCCAGGCCGTCCCAGAGGACGACGAACGGGTTGCGGGGACGCGGCGGTGGCGTACGACGCCCGCCGGCCGGACGCTTCTGGGGCGAGCGGGACGACGAGCCACCCTTGCTGCGGGTACTCGCCGAGGATCCCTGGGAACCCCCGGAGCGTACGCCACCGGAGCGGGCCTGCGAGGAGGTCCGCCCGCCGGTGTTACGCGCCGGGGAAGTCGCGCGTGTCGCCATGCTCCGACCCTAGGCCATCAGGGTCGCGCCTCCGCGGCTCCCACGCCGCAGGTGCCGGGGTTCCCCGCTCCCGCTCCGGCACCGGCGGTGCCGCAGCAGTGCCGAGGCGACGACATCGGCCAGGACCGGTCCGGGACGACCGACTCAGCCCGCCGCGGTCCGCAGGCCGGGGCCCGGCGTCCAGCCGCCGTCGGCCAGGGCGGCGCGGAGGTGCCACAGCGGGTCGACCGGCCCGATCCCGCGCCCGAGCGCGTAACCGGCCGGGATCGCCCCGATCATGAACCGCTTCGCCAGCCCGACCGCCTCCGGGACGCTGAGGCCCTGCCCCAGGCCGGCGGCGATCAGCGAGGCCATCGTGCAGCCGGTGCCATGGGTGTGGGTGTTGTCGGCGCGTGCCGCCTGGAAGACGTGCCGTTCGCCGGTCCAGGAGACCAGCGTGTCGTCGGCGTCCCCTTCCTTGTGCCCACCCTTGATCAGCACCCACTCGGCCCCCAGCTCCAGCAGTGCGCCGGCCAGCACCGCCGCCGGCGTGGACGGGGACAGCCCGGTCAGCAGTGCCGCCTCGGGGATGTTGGGGGTGAGCACGGTGGCGAGCGGGAGAAGGGCCGAGCGCAGGGTGGCGACCGCCTCGGCGGCGAGCAGCGGGTCGCCGTGCTTCGACATCGCGACCGGGTCGACCACCAGCGGGACCCGGCTGCCGTCGGCGCGGCGCGGGACGGTGTCGATCAGCTCCGCCACGGTGGCGACGATCTCGGCGGAGGCCAGCATGCCGGTCTTCAGGGCGTCCACGCCGATGTCGTCGACCACGCTGCGGAACTGCCCGCGGATCGCCTCGTCCGGCAGCGGCCAGGCGCCCTGCACCCCGACGGAGTTCTGCGCCGTGACGGCGGTGACCACGCACATCCCGTGTGTGCCGAGCGCCATCATCGCCTTCAGATCGGCCGGGACCCCCGCTCCCCCACCGGAGTCGGTGCCCGCGATCGTCAGCACCCGGGCGGTCGGCAGCGTCGCGTCACGCTCAGCGGACGTCGTGGGTCGCTCAGTGGAAATGGTCATATCCCTGTTGTCCTTCCCAGGCCCGGCCGTCCACCGTGACGGCCTGTTGTCCCGATGCCGGTGCCTCCCCGACCGTACCGATCACCGTCCAGCCCGCCGGCACCGCCCCCGGCGGGAAGGTCGCGGCCAGCGCGTGGTCCTCCCCGCCGGTCAGCAGGAACACGTACGGGTCCACCCCGGTCGCCTGCCCGACCGACCGGACCGGCTCGGGCATACCGAGAGCGGAACGGTGCACGTCGATCGACACCCCCGACAGCTGCGCCATGTGACCGAGATCGGCCAGCAGGCCGTCGGAGACGTCGATCATCGCGCTCGCCCCGGCGCGCGCCGCCTCCCGTCCGGCGCCGTACGGCGGCTGCGGCACCTGCTGGGCCTCGACCACCGCCTTGGGCGTCCGGAACCCCTTGCTCAGCGCGGCGAGCCCGGCCGCGGCCCAGCCGACCCGGCCCTTGAGGGCGACCAGGTCACCCGGCCGGGCCCCGGAGCGCAGCACCGGGCCCTCGGGGCCGGCGTCGCCGAGGATGGTGATCGAGATGGTGATGTCGCGGGCCTTGGTGATGTCGCCCCCGATCAGCGACACCCCGGCCCGGTCGCACTCCTCACGGACGCCCTGGATGAAGTAGCGCACCCAGGTGAGGGACAGGTCCGCCGGCGCCGAGAAGCCCATCAGGATGCCGATCGGGCGCGCCCCCATCGCCTCGATGTCGGCGACGTTCACCGCGACCGCCTTGCGGCCGACGTCCATCGCCGAGGACCAGTCGCGGCGGAAGTGCACCCCCTCGACCAGGATGTCGACGCTGCAGAGCGTACGACCGCCCCGGGTGTGGATGATCGCCGCGTCATCGCCCGGGCCGAGCTCCACCTGGTCGTTCTGGGACAGTCCGCGGGTGATCTGCGCAATCAGCTCGAACTCACCGATGTCGGCGATGGTCTGTCGGGCACCCGGCGGCTCCTCCCCCGGTTGCGGACCGGGAAAGGGCCAGGGTGTGCGCCCGGAGCTGGCGGTGTGGTTCATCGGACTCCTCGTCGGTCGGTGTCCTCGACACGGTAGCGTGAGGCCACACGGGGCCGCGCCCCGAGGCACGAGGAGAGGGGAAGCCATGGTCGGCACGGCGGAGGCCGGAGCGACGCAGGTAGCAGCGGCGCAGGTTGAAGCGTACGTCCTGGTGCAGACCGAGGTCGGGCGCAGCGAGGAGGTGACCGCCGCGATCCGCAGCATCGCCGGAGTCGTGCACGCCGACGGCGTGACCGGGCCCTACGACGTCATCGTGCGGGCGCACGCGACCGACATGATGGCCCTCGGCCGGCTGATCCGCGCGGTCCAGGAGGTCGACGGGATCGCCCGGACCGTGACCTGTCCGGTCATGGCCGAGTGAGGGGCCGCTCCCGCACACCACTCGCCGCGACCGCTCTGGCCACCGGGGTCGTCCTGGCCGGGGGGGCGGTCCTGACCGGGTGCAGCGCCCCGGTGCAGCTGGCCGATCCACAGGTCGACGACGCCACCCGCGCCACCTGCACCGCGCTGGTGGCCGACGCCCCCGGGACCGTCCTCGGGTCGCCCCGGCGCGCGACGACCGGATCCCTGTCGGTGGCCTGGGGCGATCCACCGATCGCCCTGGCCTGCGGGGTGGCGAAGCCCGAGGGCCTGACCGCCACCAGTCAGTGCCTCGAGGTGGACGGCGTCGGCTGGTGGGCCCAGGACGGGGTGACCGGCACCGTGTACACCACCGTCGGCCGGGCCGCGTACGTCCAGGTGGGGGTGCCGAACGCGTACGGCAGCACCGGGGACGCCCTGGCCGAGCTCGGCCCGGTCGTCGCCCGGCACGACACCCTGCTGCGGCCCTGCGCCGGCTGATCGCCGACCCCACGGCTGCTGGCGTCACGACCGCTGGTCCCACGACCCGTCGAGGTCACACCGAGCCGGTCCCATGGCCGGCTGATCGAGACCGTCAGGGCCGGTGTGGCCGCGGGCCCGACGGATCAGCGCAGGCCGACCGGACGCCCCAGGGCGAGCTCGATCAACCGGCCGATCAGCTCGGAGTAGGCCACCCCGGCAGCCGCCCAGACCTGCGGGAACATCGAGAACCGGGTGAAGCCCGGCATGGTGTTGAGCTCGTTGACCAGCACGGTGTTGTCCCGGGTGAGGAAGCAGTCCACCCGGGCCAGCCCCTCGCAGTCGAACGCGTCGAAGACCCGGACGGAGACCTCGCGTACCTGCTCGGCGAGCACCGGATCGAGGTCGGCCGGGACATGCAGGCTGACCTGCTCCTCGGGCAGGTACTTCGCGTCGAAGTCGTAGAAGCCCGAGGCGGTGTGCATCTCGATCTCGGCGACGACCGAGGCCTCCGGCCGGCCGCCGTCGGGGTCGGCGAGGACGCCGCACTCGATCTCGCGGGCGTCCTGGATGCCCTCCTCGACGATCACCCGCGGGTCCCAGCGCTGGGCCAGCTCGATCGCGCCCGGCAGCTCCGAAGGGTCGGTCACCTTGGTGATGCCGACGCTGGAACCGCCGCGGGCGGGCTTGACGTAGACCGGAAAGTGCAGTGCCCGGACCGAGGTCAGGCACGCCTCGGGATCGGCCGCCCACTCCCCCGGGCGGATCCCCACCCACGGGCCGATCGGCAGCCCGCTGAGAGCCATCACCTGCTTCATCCGGATCTTGTCCATCGCCAGCGCACTGGCCGTCACCCCGGAGCCGACGTAGCGCACCCCGTACATCTCGAAGAGCCCCTGGATGGTGCCGTCCTCACCCATCGGGCCGTGCAGCAGCGAGAACGCCAGGTCGATGGGGTGCACGTCGACCAGCCGGTCCCCCTCCACGGTGGCGATCCGGGCTCCCTCGGCCGTCCGCGACAGCACCGCGTCGGCCCGGTCCTCCGGGACCTCGGGCAGCGTCCCGTCGATGGTGGTCAGCGCGACCACCTCGTCGACGTCCAGCTGCACCCACCGACCCGAGCGGGTGATGCCGACCGCGACCAGCTCGTAGCTGTCCCGATCGATCGCCGACAGCACCCCCGCCGCAGTCAGGCACGACACCCCGTGCTCGGAGCTGCCACCGCCGAAGACGACGGCGACGGTCGGACGGGCGGGCGTGGTCATGGGACCTCCTGGGACGGCAACGGGCACCACCCTACCGCCGCCCGGAGGACCGCCCGACGACGAGCGGACCCCGATCACCGCTCCGGTTTGGGCTCCCGTTCCATCAGCACCGGGACCATCGCGGCGGGCGTGGTCCGCCCTTCCAGGACGTCCACCACCCCCTCGACGATCGGCATGTCGACCCCGCGGGCGCGCGCCAGATCCCGGACGGCGCGACTCGTGGCCACCCCCTCGGCCACCCCGGCACTCTCCCGCACGGCCTCCTCGACGGTGCACCCACGACCGAGTCGTTCGCCGAAGGCGCGGTTGCGTGACAGTGGCGACATGCAGGTGGCCACCAGGTCACCGAGCCCGGCCAGGCCCGCGAAGGTCGACCGCTGTCCCCCCATCGCCTCGCCCAGCGCCCCCAGCTGGTGCAGGCCCCGGGTGATCAGCGAGGCCAGCGCGTTGTGACCGTAACCGAGTCCCTCCCCCATCCCCACCGCGAGCGCGATGACGTTCTTCGCCGCACCGGCGATCTCCACCCCGATCACGTCGTCGACGGTGTACGTACGGAAGGACGGTGTCAGGCAGAGTTGCTGGATCCGCTCGCCGACCGCCGGATCGTACGCCGCCACCACTGACAACGACGGCTGGCGCTCGGCGATCTCGCGGGCCAGGTTCGGCCCCGACAACACCGCGATCCGCTCCGGCGCGACACCACCGGCCCGGGCGATCACCTCGCTCATCCGCAGGTCGGTGCCGGTCTCGATCCCCTTGACCAGGCTCAGCACCGGCGCGGTCGCGTCGCGCCAGACCGGCAGCGTCGCCAGGTGGCCGACGTAGCCGCGCAGCTGCTGGGCGGGCAACGCGAGGACGATCAGATCAGCACCCACCAGCCCCCGGGCCGGGTCGGTGGTGGCGTCCACCCGGTCACCGAGGTCGACGTCGGGCAGGTAGTCGGGGTTGCGGCGGTGCTGGTTGATCGCGTCGGCGACGGCGGGACGGCGGGCGACGAGGGTGACGTCATGGCCCGCGTCGGCCAGGACGCGGGCGAACGCCGTCGCCCAGTTCCCGGCGCCGAGGATGCAGCACTGTGCCATCCGGTCAGCCTATCGTCGCGTCGTCGCGGGCGGGGTCACCGGTCCTCTCCCGCACCCTGCTGGCGCTTCCTCACCCCGCCGGACCCCGGCTGGTGGCCGCGCACGAGGTGTGCCAGCATCCGAAGGCATGACCGACCTCACCGATCCCGTCCGCTGGCTGCTGCCCCCCGATCCGGATCGGGCCGCGGCCTTCCGAGGCTGGCCCGCACCGGCCCGGCACCGGCTCGCCCTGTGCGCTCTGCTGGACCGGATCGAGGAGCTGAGCCCCACTGGGGCCGGTGTCGGTGTCGTGGTGGCCGACGCGATGGGTTCCCCGTGGATCGGGCTCGGCGGGTTGCTGCGATCGTACGGTTCGCTCGCCCGGGTCGGCTCACTCGCCCGGGTCAGTGGCCCGGGCGCCGAGCGTACGGCGGAACCGGTCGAGATGCCTGCCGACGAGAGCCGGGCCCGGCAGGGGCGGCACGGGGCGGCGATGCTGGGCCCGGCGGACACGCCGGTACGTCATCTCGGGCTCACCGTGGCAGCCACCCCCGACGCGACGCCGTGGACGGGACCATGGACCGTGCTGACCGACGAGGGCTGGCGGGCCGAGTTGTCCCCCGCCACCTTGCTGGGCCCCGTGCTCGGATTGCGCCCGGGGCAGCGTCTGCAGGCGATGGTCACCGTTGACGACGTTCCCCGAGTGGTCAGCGCCTGGCACTGAGAGGTGCCCCCCGGCCGCCGCGGCGGCGCCGGCAGCACACCGCCGCGACAGCTACTGCCGTTTCACGCAGAGGCCGCGGCCTCAGTCAGCCGCGGCCCGCCGGCGCGCCGCGGCTGACTGAGAGCGCCGCGGCTGACGGACGACGTGCGGCTGACGGACGGCCCGGCTCAGTCCTGCGTACGCAGCGGGAGGGTGGTGACCTTCCAGCCCGGGCGGTTGGCCTCGTACGCGGCGATCTCATCCTCGTGGGTGAGGGTGACGCCGATGTCGTCCAGGCCGTTCATCAGCCGGTAGCGGGTGTAGTCGCTCACCTCGAACGAGGTGACGAGATCGCCGGCGGTGATGGTCCGGGCGTCCAGGTCGACGGTCACCGGCAGCGACGGATCGGCCTCGGTGGCATCCCACAGCTTCTCGACGACCTTCTGCGGGACGACGGCGATCAGCAGACCGGACTTGCCGGCGTTGTTGCGGAAGATGTCGCCGAACCGGGAACCGATGACGACCTTGAAGCCGTAGTTCTGCAGCGCCCACACGGCGTGCTCACGCGACGAGCCGGTGCCGAACTCCGGGCCCGGGATCAGGATGGTGGCACCCTGGCGCTCCGGCTTGTTCAGGATGAACTCCGGGTCCTGGCGCCAGGCGGCGAACAGGCCGTCCTCGAAGCCGGTCTTGGTGATCCGCTTCAGGTAGACCGCCGGGATGATCTGGTCGGTGTCGACGTTGCTGCGCCGCAGCGGCACCGCCGTGCCGGTGTGCTCGATGAACTTCTCCATGGCGATACTCCTCAGGCGTTCTGCAGGACGGGCAGGTCGGCGGGGCCGGCCAGATGACCGGCGACCGCAGTGGCGGCCGCGACGGCCGGCGAGACGAGGTGCGTACGACCGCCCTTGCCCTGGCGCCCCTCGAAGTTGCGGTTCGAGGTGGAGGCGGAGCGCTCGCCCGGCTTCAGCTGGTCGGGGTTCATCCCCAGGCACATCGAGCAACCGGCGAAACGCCAGTCGGCCCCGGCCTCGGTGAAGACCTTGTCCAGCCCCTCGTCCATCGCCTGCTGGCGGACCCGCTGGGAGCCGGGGACGATCAGCATCCGGACACCCTCGGCGACCTTGCGGCCCTTGATGATGGAGGCGGCCAGCCGCAGGTCCTCGATCCGGCCGTTGGTGCAGGAGCCGACGAAGACGGTGTCGACGGGGATCTCCTTCATCGGGGTCCCGGCGGTCAGGCCCATGTACTCCAGGGCCTTCTCGGCGGCGGTCCGGTCGACCGGGTCGGCGAAATCCGCCGGGGACGGGACGGCGGCCGCCAGCGGGACGCCCTGGCCCGGGTTGGTGCCCCAGGTGACGAACGGGCTCAGCTGGGTGGCGTCGAGAGTGATCTCGACGTCGAAGGTCGCGTCGTCATCGGTGCGCAGCGTGCTCCAGTAGGCGATCGCAGCATCCCAGTCCGCGCCCTGCGGCGCGTACGGACGGCCCTTCAGATAGGCGAAGGTCTTGGCGTCGGGGGCGATCATGCCGGCCTTGGCCCCCCACTCGATCGACATGTTGCAGATCGTCATCCGGCCCTCCATCGACATGTTCTCGATGGTGCTGCCGCGATACTCGACGATGTGGCCCTGGCCGCCACCGGTGCCGACCCTGGCGATGATCGCCAGGATCACGTCCTTGGCGGTGACGCCGTCGGGCAGCTCGCCGTCGATGGTGACCGCCATGGTCTTCAGCCCGGCCTGCTGCAGCGTCTGGGTGGCGAAGACGTGCTCCACCTCGGAGGTGCCGATGCCGAACGCGATCGCACCGAAGGCGCCGTGGGTGGCGGTGTGCGAGTCGCCGCAGACGATGGTCATGCCCGGCTGGGTCAGGCCCAGCTGCGGGCCGATGATGTGCACCACACCCTGGTCGAGGTCACCCAGGGAGTGGATCGGCAGACCGAACTCCCGGGCGTTGGCACGGACGGTGTCCAGCTGCAGCCGGGAGACCGGGTCGGCGACCGGCGCGAAAATGTCGTCGGTGGGCGTGTTGTGATCCTCGGTGAGCATGGTCAGCTCGGGGCGGCGGACGCGCCGGCCCGCCTGCCGCAGGCCGTCGAAGGCCTGGGGGCTGGTCACCTCATGGGCAAGCTGCAGGTCGATGTAGAGCAGGTCGGGCTCTCCTTCCGCGGAGCGGACCACATGGTCCTCCCAGACCTTCTCACTGAGGGTCTTACCCATCGAACGTCCTCCATCCGGATCAACCAGGACGACCTCCGGCGTGAGTCCGGCGAGCGGAGCACCGGCAAGGCGCAACACACCGTCTCACAATCCGAGATTTCAGTCCCATTTCGTGAGATTATCGTAGCAACCCGGACAGGGTCGCGGTAGTCGTCCACGACTTGCGTTTCACATCTCGAGACTGCAATATCGAAATATGGATAACGGAAGCGGTGTCGGTGTCCTCGACAAAGCGGCTCTGGTGCTGAGTGCCCTGGAGACCGGTCCCACCACCCTGGCGGGACTCGTGCAGAGCACCGGGCTGGCCCGTCCGACGGCCCACCGCCTGGCCGTCGCCCTCGAACATCATCGCCTGGTCGCGCGCGACCTGCAGGGCCGCTTCGTCCTGGGTCCCCGACTGGCCGAACTGGCCGCCGCCGCCGGTGAGGACCGACTGGTCGCCACGGCCGGCCCGGTGCTGGCCCGGCTGCGCGACATCACCGGCGAATCCGCCCAGCTGTTCCGTCGCCAGGGCGACATCCGGATCTGTGTAGCGGCCGCCGAGCGGGCCTCCGGGCTGCGCGACACGGTGCCGGTCGGCAGTCAGCTGACCATGTCCGCCGGCTCGGCCGCCCAGGTCCTGTTGGCCTGGGAGGATCCGGACCGGATGCAGCGCGGGCTGGAGTCGGCCGAGTTCAGCGCGGTGGCTCTGACCGGGGTACGACGCCACGGCTTCGCCGAATCGGTCGGCGAGCGGGAGCCCGGTGTGGCCTCCGTGTCCGCCCCGGTGCGCTCCCCCTCCGGGAAGGTGATCGCCGCGGTCAGTGTCTCCGGGCCGATCGAACGGCTGACCCGCCAACCCGGTCGGCTGCACGCCCCGGCCGTGATGGCCGCGGCCGACCGGCTCAGTGAAGTGCTCCGGCGCTCCGGGGGTCAGGAGGCCTGACCCTCCGGGCAGCCCGGGTCTCGGCGCCGCCCGGCTCTCCCGGCGGGCGACGGCAGCCCTGCCGTCCCGGCCGGCTGTGTCATCCCCGGCCTTCCCCGATCTGCCGCTTCAGCCGGCGAACTTGCCACGGGCCCGCCGCCGTCCGGCCTTCTCGCCACGTGCCTCGGCCGCAGCGAGCTCGCCCGGTGCGGTCCCCAGGGGTTGGTCGGCGAAGGAACGATTGTTGACCTTCTCGGCCACCTCGCGCATCGTCAGCCACCACTGCTGCTTGGGCCGGCGCGACTCGAGGTCGACCAGGTCCTCGAACTCCTTGAACGGCGTCATCGCATAGGCCTCATCACTCTCGGTGGCGAAGACGTACGTGCTGGTGCCCGCGGCGAACTGCCGGTCGAGCTCCTCGATGCCGGCGGCCGCCAGCCGGGTCGCCACCAGCCGGTCGAACGGGGTGGGGTTGCCGCCCTGCTGGACGTGACCCAGGATGATCGGGCGGACGTCGAACAGGTCGCCGCCCTCGGCCTCGAACAGCCGGGCGAGGAAGTCGGCGGTGTAGTACTCGGCGGCCTCCTCGTTGCGGACCGCGAGGTAGAAGCGCCGGCCCTGCTCGAAGGCGGCGCGCATCTGGCGGACGTCCTCCTCCAGCATGGAGATGGTGATGCCCTCCTCGTTGAGGTAGACCCGCTCGGCCCCGGCGGCCAGACCGCTCACCTGGGCCAGGAAGCCGCAGTTGCGGCCCATCGTCTCCACCACGAAGCAGCGGCGGCTGGCGGCGGCCGACTGCTTGATCCGGTCCAGCGACTCCATCGCGACGTTGAGCGCGGAGTCGGCGCCGACGGCCATCCGCCACTCGGGCAGGTTGTTGTCGATGCTGGCCGGCAGCACCACGATCGGCAGGTCGAACGCCGGATAGCGGCGCCGCTCCGCCTGCATCAGCTGGACCGCCTCGTACGCGTTGAAGCCGCCGATCACCAGCAGCGCGTCCATCGAGTTCTCCTCGAGGGTGCGGGCGATGCCGTACAGCTCCTCGCTCTGGGGCACCTCGCGACGGGTGCCCAGCTCGGCGCCGCCCATCCCGGTCCAGCCCTCGACGTCGCCCCAGGCGAACTCGCTCACCCGTCCCTTCATGAACCCGGGGAAGCCACCCTGGATGCCGAGCATGGTGTGGCCGGCGTCGATGCCGAGCCGGACGGCCGCCCAGACCGCGGTGTTCATCCCCGGCGCCAGGCCGCCGGCGTGCACGATGCCGATCCGCTTGCCGCCGTGGCCGTGGGTGACCCGGGGCTCGGCCTCGGCGAGGGCGTTGAAGATCTCCACCATCCGCCGGAACCCGTCGCCGCGGGCCTCGACGGCCCCCTCGAAGTCATGCGCCCGGACCAGGTCACCGATCGCCCGGGTGGCCCGCACGGCGTCGACCAGCGGGTTGCGGATGATCCGGTTGCGGTGGACACCGATCACCACCGGCACGGTGTCCCGGGTGGCGTTGAGGAGTTCCTCGGCGGCCGCGACGCCGACCATCGACGACATCCACCGGTCGTACGCGGTGGGTGATCCACCACGCTGGACGTGACCGAGGATGGTCACCCGGGCGTCCTGGCCGAGGTTGTCCTGCAGCGCCTGGCGGACGTCGTCGCAGTGGATCGGGTTGCCGGCCCGGTCCCGGGCCCCCTCGGCCACGATGATCAGCGAGTCACGCCGGCCGGCCGCCCGGCCCCGCTGGATCAGATCACACATGTGCTGCTGCCAGCCCTCGGCGGGCGGCGCCTCCGGGATGAACACGTACGCCGCGCCGCCGGCGACGGCGCTGTTGAGCCCGAGGTAACCGCACTCGCGGCCCATCACCTCGACGATGAAGATCCGCTGGTGGCTCGCCGCGGTGGAGGCGATGGCGTCGACCGCCTCGATGATCCGGTGCAGCGCGGTGTCGGTGCCGATCGTCATGTCGGTGCCGACCATGTCGTTGTCGATCGAGCCGACCAGCCCGGCGATCATCAGGTCAGGGTGGGTGTCGGCGACCTGGCGGTCCAGCCGACCCTCGGCGACCAGTTCCTCGAGCAGCTCGTGCCACTCCTGGCGCAGGGTGTCGGCACCGGTCAGGGACCCGTCGCCGCCGACCACGGCGAGCCGGTCGATCCCGTTGCGGACCAGGTTGAGGGCCGCCGCGCGCCGCCCGTCGCGCTCCCGGAACTCCTGGCAGCGTGCGGTGCCGATCACCGTCCCGCCCCGCTGCATGATGCCGGAGACGTCGTCCCACTCCAGCGCGACGATGTCCTCGCCGCCGTTGACCGCGCCCTGCCACCCCTCGCGTACGGCGAAGACCTCCGCACCGGCCGCCAGCGCGGAGCGGACGACCGCGCGGATCGCCGGGTTCATGCCGGGGGCATCGCCACCACTGGTGAGGACGCCGATGCGTACGGGTCCGGGGGTCTCGAGCACGGTGGGCATCCTTCGGCAGGCGACGTACGAACGCGACCCAGTGTATGGACCGCCCGGCGGGCAGGCACCGGTGGGTGCGACAGTGACAGAGTGCTGCCCGATCTGTCCCGTCATTCCCTCGAGGTGGCCCCTCTCCTCGTCGGTTGCCGGCTGCAGCTCGGGGCCGTCACCGTGCGGCTCGTCGAGGTCGAGGCGTACGAGGGCGGCGACGACCCCGCCTCGCACGCCTACCGCGGACAGACGCGGCGCAACACGGTGATGTTCGGCCCCAGCGGCCACCTCTACGTCTACCAACTGCACGGCTCGTTCTGCTGCAACGTGGTGTGCGGGCCCGCGGGGATCGCCACCGCCGTCCTGCTGCGTGCCGGGGAGGTCGAGGCCGGCCGGGAGGAGGCCACGGCGCGCCGGGAGGCCCGGCGGGCCACCCCCGTGGTCCCACGCGACCTCGCCCGCGGCCCGGGCAATCTCTGCCGGGCGCTCGGGATCACCACCGAGCACAACGGGGCCGACCTGCTGGCCGGGCCGGTCGTCCGGCTGCTCCCGGCGGTCCGTACCCCCCGGACGCTGGGGATCGGGCCGCGGGTGAATGTGGCGACGGCGGCCGACCGGCCGTGGCGGTTCTGGGATGCCGGGTCGGCCTCGGTGTCGGTGTTCAAGCGCCATCCGCGCGCCATGGCCGGCTGAGACCGGCGGGCGATCCGCCCGGGGGCGATCCTCCGCCGGGCGGATCGGTGGGGCCCGGCCCGGTCTCGGTCGCCCGTCCGGCGTCAGGTCCGGCCCAGTGTCAGGTCCGGCCCGATGTCAACGTCGGCCGGCGCCCGCGTCCGCGGTCTCGGCGTCCTCGGTCCGGTCGTCCGGATCGCCGGTCTCCACCCCGGCGTCGATGCCGTACGCCCGCAGCCGGGCCCGGTCGGCCAGGTCGTCGGAGGCCTGCAGGGCGAGCAGTTCGGCGTAGATGCCGCCGGAGACGGCCAGCTCGGCCGGCGAGCCGATCTCGTCCACCGCCCCGTCCCGGAGAGTGACGATCCGGTCGACGCTGGAGATGGTCGACAGCCGGTGGGCGATGATCAGGGTCGTACGATCCGCCATCAGCTCCTCCAGGCCCTCCTGCACCAGCCGCTCCGACTTGGTGTCGAGGGAACTGGTCGCCTCGTCGAGGACGAGGACGGGGGCGTCCTTGAGCAGCGCCCGGGCGACCGCGACGCGCTGCTTCTGCCCTCCGGACAGCTTCACCCCGCGCTCGCCGATCAGGGCGTCGTACCCGTCGGGGAAGCGTTCGATGAAGCGGTCCGCGTTCGCCCGGCGGGCCGCCTCGGCGACCTCGTCGTCGGTGGCGTCGGGGCGGCCGTACGCGATGTTCTCCCGGATCGTGCCGGAAAAGAGCGACGGGTCCTGGAAGACCACCCCGACGTCGCGGCGCAGCTTCTCGACCGGCATCGCGGAGATGTCGCGCCCGCCGAGGCTGACGATGCCGGCGTCGGCGGGGTAGAGGCCGAGCAGCAGGTTCACCAGGGTCGACTTCCCCCCGCCCGACTCCCCGACCAGGGCGATCCGCTCACCGGCGTCGGCATGGAAGGTCACGTCGCACAGGACGGGTCGTCCCGGCTCATAGCCGAAGTCGACGTGCCGGAAGGCGAAGGCGTGCGGGTCGACCATCTCCACCGTCGGCTCCGGCCCCACCACCGACACCGGCCGCTCATCCGGCACCGGGCCCGCCGCGGATTCCGGGCCCACCGCGGGCGCCGATGGCTGCCCGGCGGTGGCTGCGGTGTCGGCCGCGCGGGCAGCCGGGAGGGCCCGACGCACCTCCGGGACCTGGTCCATCACCTCGAAGTACGACTCGGACCCGGCGATCGCCCGTTGGCCGGAATCGACGATGAAGCTCATCATCGTCACCGGGGTGCGCGCCATAGCCATCAACTGGAGCAGCAGCACCATCACGCCAATGCTGAACGCCCCGTGCGCGGTCTGCAGGAACAGCACCAGGTAGATGCCCAGGAAAGCGAGGTTCAGCACCGCCCGGCGGGCGGTGTCCATGGTGTGCCAGTGCCGCGCCTGGCCGCGGGTCAGGTCGATGGTGGAACCGTAGCGGGCGTCGAACATCGCCAGCTCGGAGCGCTCCCGGACGAAGCTCTTCACCACCCGGATCTGGCCGATCACCTCGGAGAACCGGCCGTTGGCGAGGTCGATCCGGTCGTTCTTCTCCCCTTCCAGGCGCTGCCAGTTGCTGGAGGTCCGGGTGGTCAGCCACATGTAGGCCGGGAACATCACGGCCAGCATCACGGCCAGCGGCCAGGAGTAGAACCCGCTGATCACCAGCACCGCCACCGTCGTCACCAGCATGGTGAAGAACGTGTTGGCCATCGACTTGAGGAAGTTGGTGACCTCGGTGATCGAGCGCGACAACCGCCCGATGATCGTGCCGCTGAGCTCGTTGTCGAAGTAGCGCTGCGGCAGGCCGAGCAGCTTCTCGAAGTAGCGCACCGACAGGATCTGCCGCAGCCGGGCGGTCATCGTGTCACCGAGGTAGCCGCCGACGTTGGTCAGCACGGTGTTGAGCAGTTCGGCGACCAGCAGGCCGAGGGCCAGCAGCACGATCGTCCGGACCGTGCCACCGTGCCCGCCGGCGATGGCCACCACCTCGTCGGTGGCCCGGCCGATGATGAAGGGGGTGACCAGGGCGGTCACCGACATCAGCAGCGAGCTGGCGACGATGCCGAGGTAGTACGGCCACAGTTCCCTGGTGGTGGACAGGATCCTGACGAGGGATCGCATGCGCCTTCTCCGGACTCTCGACGACGGGACGGGCCCCATGGTAGGGCCGTCGGAAGGGTCAGACCGACGGCACGTCACGCTCCAGCTCGGCCAGCCAGGTCCGGGCCGCGGCGTCGGACGGCATCCGCCAGTCGCCCCTCGGCGACAGCGCCCCGCCGGCCATCACCTTCGGCCCGTTGGGCAGCGCCGAGCGCTTGAACTGGTTGCCGAAGAACCGCCGCAGGAAGACCTCGAGCCAGTGCCGGATCGTCGCCAGGTCGTACGCCTCGCGCTCGTCGGCCGGGTAGCCGGGCGGCCAGCTGCCCCGCTCGGCGTCGCGCCACGCGTGGTGGGCGAGGAAGGCGGTCTTCGCCGGGCCGTACCCGAGCCGGAGCAGGTGGTGCAGGGTGAAGTCGTGCAGGGCGTACGGCCCGATGGAGTCCTGGGTCGACTGCGGCTTCTCCCCCTCGGCGACGGGGATCAGCTCGGGGCTGATCTCGGTGTCGAGGATGGACCGCAGGATCGTCGCGGTCCCCTCGCCGACCTGCCCCGAGGAGATCACCCAGCGGATCAGGTGCTGGATCAGCGTCTTCGGCACCCCGGTGTTGACCCCGTAGTGGGACATCTGGTCACCGACACCGTACGTGCACCAGCCGAGCGCGAGCTCGGACAGGTCGCCGGTGCCGACCACGATGCCGCCGTGCTGGTTGGCCAGCCGGAACAGGTAGTCGTAGCGCAGCCCGGCCTGGACGTTCTCGAAGGTGACGTCGTAGACCGGCTCCCCACCGGCGAACGGGTGGCCCATGTCGGCGAGCATCTGGCGGGCCGCCGGGCGGATGTCGAGCTGCGCGAAGGTCACCCCGAGGGCCCGGCAGAGGTCCTCGGCGTTGCTGCGGGTGTGCTCGGTGGTGGCGAAGCCGGGCATCGTGTACGCGAGGATGTCGGTGCGGGGCCGGCCGAGCAGGTCCATCGCCCGGGCGGCGACGATCAGCGCGTGGGTGGAGTCCAGCCCGCCGGACACCCCGATGACGGCCTTCGGGGTGCCGATCGCGGTGAGCCGCTGGGCCAGCCCGGTGACCTGGATGTTGTACGCCTCGTAGCAGTCCAGGGCGAGCCGCTGCGGGTCGTCGGGGACGAACGGGAACCGGTCGACCTGACGCTCCAGGCCGATGTCATGACGAGGCGGGTCGAGCCGGAACCGGATCGTACGGAACGCCTCCACCCGCTCGGCGTGCGTGCGCCGGTTGTCGTCGAAGGTGCCCTGGCGGTACCGCTCGGCGGTGAGCCGCTGCAGGTCGACATCGGCGACCGAGCAGCGCCAGCCGCGCGGGAACCGCTCGGTCTCGGCCAGCAGGTCGCCGTCCTCGTAGACGAAGGTCTGGCCGTCCCAGGACAGGTCGGTGGAGGACTCGCCCTCCCCCGCCGCCGCGTACACGTACGCCGCCAGGCAGCGGGCCGAGGCGGCCCGGGCCAGCAGCTTGCGGTGCTCGGCCTTGGTGACGGTGATCGGCGACCCGGACAGGTTCGCCAGCACGGTCGCCCCCGCCAGGGAGGCCTCCGCGCTGGGCGGGACCGGCACCCACATGTCCTCGCAGACCTCGGCGTGGATCACCAGGCCGGGGATGTCCTCGGCGACGAACAGCAGGTCGGGGCCGATCGGGGCCCGGTGGCCGGCGAGCACCAGTTCACCGCGGATGTCGTCGCCGGGGGCGAAGTGGCGCCGCTCGTAGAACTCCCGGTAGGTGGGGACGTACGCCTTGGGCACCAGGCCGAGCAGCTCACCGCGGTGGACCACGGCCGCCACGTTGAGGACCCGGTTGCGGTGGCGGACCGGCAGGCCGACCATCAGCACCGGGAGCAGCTCCCGACTCGCCCCGACCAGCGCCGCCAGGGCCTCCTCGGCCGCGTCGAGCAGCGGGGCCGCCAGCAGCAGGTCGTCCAGGGCGTACCCGGTCAGGCACAGCTCGGGGAACACCGCAAGCCCCACCCCGCGCCGGGACAGCTCCTCGGCCGCCTCGAGGACGGCCTCGACGTTGCGGTCGGGCTGGGCGGCGGTGACGGGAATGGTGACGGCGGCGACCCGGACGAAGCCCTGGTCGTAGGCCGATGCGAACTGCACGGGGGTGCTCCTCGGGCCGGTGACTGCTGGGGGGACCAGCCTAACGACCGGTGGCCGGCCCCGGGACCGACCACCCGGTCACGGATCGACCGCCGTGCCGATGGATCGACCATCCGCCCACGCACCGATCCCCCGGCCACCGACCGACCACCGCCCCCACGGATCGACGAGTGCTCCCGGGGATCCGCGACGCCGGGCCGGGCGAACGCATCCCGTCGCCGCCGCGGCCGCCCTAGGATGCTGAACATCATCGGACCAACCACCGGGAGGATGCGATGAGCCCCGACGAGGACGAGATCTCCGAGGTCGATCGCGCCGACAGCGCCGAGACCGAGCCGTACGATCCGGACGCCCGCGAGGCGTTCACCGACGAGCGGGAGGAACCGCTCGAGGACGAGGACAGCGAGGCGGACGACGAGCCGGACCTGCGGGGGGACGAGCCACCCCGCGTCGACTGAGCCGCGGACGGGCACGCTCGGACAGAGTTGCCGGCGCGGACATGCCGGCACGCCATGCACGACGGGCGTACGCCCGGGACGGGAATCCACGATGACCACCGAGCACCGGCACCAGGACGCCGCGGAGGGGCCCGACACCACCACGATCGAGGTCACCCGCCGGCAGGCGAAGAACGACCGGGCCGCCGTCGAGCTGGCCCGGACCGTCTATCTCGCGATGACCGGCCGGCCGGCGCCCACCGCGGTCGAGGTCGTCGCCCGCAGGGACCGTTGGGACGTCACGTTCACCGACTGAACGCTCACAGCTCCATCTCGGCGCCCATCACGACCGTACGGTCGGGCGGCAGGTGGAACACCTCGGTCCGCGAGGCGGCGTTGTTGGCGAGCAGCACGTACAACCGCTTGCGCCACGCCGCCATCCGGGCGTCGCCGGTCGGGCGCAGGGTCAGCACGGACAGGAAGTAGCGGACCTGCTGCGGCTCGAAATCGAGTTCCTCGCTGCGGCCGACGGCGAGCGCCACGCCACGGGGGATGTCCTGGGAGTCGTTGAACCCGACATGGACGCTGATGTGGACGATCCCGTCCGAGGCGTCGCCGAGGTCGTGGACGTGCACCCGGTCGCGGTGGCGGATGTGCGGCACGTTCTCGTTGACGATCTCGACCAGGACGACGTGCTCGAACATCGCGTGGGTGAACATCACCAGGGTGCGCAGCGCCAGTGGCGCCGTTGTGCTGTTGGGGTGCGGGAACACCGCGATGCCGGGGATCCTCGGCAGCTCGGAGTTGTGCACGGCTTCGATGAACTCGTCGAGCGGCCCCTCGAGCTCACGGCGACGCGCCGACACCAGTTCGAACCCACGTCGCCAGGTCGTCATCACCATGATGATCAGGCCGGCGATCAGCAGCGGCAGCCAGCCGCCACTGACCACCTTCACCAGGTTGGCGGCGAAGAAGAGCACCTCGACCACGACCACCGTGGCCCCGTACAGGATCAGCTGCCACAACGGCCGGTGCCAGGACATGTGCGCCAGCGCCAGGAACAGCAGGCTGGTGAGCAGCAGGGTGCCGGTGACCGCCAGACCGTACGCCGAGGCGAGCGCGGCCGAGCTGCCGAAGATCGCGATCAGGGCGAGCACGCCGAGGTAGAGCGCCCAGTTGATCACCGGCACGAAGATCTGGCCGCCCTCCTCCTTCGAGGTGTGCTTGACCAGCAGCCGCGGCAGCAGGCCGAGGCGGACGGCCTGCCGGGAGACGGAGAAGGCCCCCGAGATGACCGCCTGGGAGGCGATCACGGTGGCCAGCGTGGCCAGCACCACCAGGGGCAGCGTGGCCCACGAGGGTGCCAGGTTGAAGAACGGGTTGTCGATGGTGGCCGGATCGTTGAGGATCATCGCCCCCTGCCCCAGGTAGTTGAGGGCCAGGGCCGGGAAGACGATGGCGAACCAGGACACCTTGATCGGCAGCGGCCCGAAGTGGCCCATGTCGGCGTACAGGGCCTCGGCACCGGTGATCGTGAGCACGACGGCACCCATCGCGATGAACGCCGTGAACGGGTGCTCCAGGACGAAGGCGACGGCGTACGTCGGCGAGATCGCCCGCAGGATGCCGGGGTGCTGGACGATGTGCGGCACGCCCAGCGCGCCGACGACGACGAACCACACCGTCATCACCGGGCCGAAGGCGCGCCCCACCGCGGCGGTCCCCCAGCGCTGGACGAAGAACAGGGCCGACAGGATGACCACCGACAACGGCAGCACGAGGTCCTGGAAGTGCGGGTTGACCACGGTGAGACCCTCGATCGCCGACATCACCGAGATGGCCGGGGTGATCACCGAGTCGCCGTAGAACAGGGCCGCCCCGAGCATGCCGAGGGCCAGCACGATCCCGATCCGCCGGGGCTGACGCACCCGGTCGATCAGCAGGTGGGTGAGGGCGAGGATGCCACCCTCACCGTCGTTGTCGGCACGCATGACCAGGATCACGTACTTGAACGTCACGATCAGGGTGATCGACCACAGCACCATCGAGATGACGCCGTAGACGTCGACCGGGATCGGCTTGACGTTGTTGTGGTCGATGCTGAAGACCGTCTGCATCGAGTAGAGCGGGCTGGTGCCGATGTCGCCGAAGACGACCCCGAGAGCCGCCAGGGCGAGGGTGGGGAGCTTCGAACGGCCGGGCACCGGCCGGATCATCGTGGTGTCGGGATCGGGACTCGTGCCCCCGGTCGAGCCGGCCCTGTTCGCACCCCTGAGTGGACGCATAAGTCTCATCCTTGTTCCGGGAGCCCGGGCCCCGACCGCGTCGGGGCTCAGATCTCCATTTCGGCGCCCATCACCGCCGTACGATCCGGCGGCAGATGGAAGACATCGGTCCGGGACGCTGCATTGTTGGCCATCAGCACGAAGAACTGCTTACGCCAGCGTGACATCCGTGAGCGGCCGGTCGGCTGCAACGTCAGTACCGAGAGGAAATAGTGCGCGTCCCCGGGGCGGATGTCCAGTTCGGGTGTCCTGCCCACCGCCAGCGCCAGGCCCTTCGGCACGTCCTGGGAGTCGCTGAATCCCACGTGGACGCTGATGTGGACGATGCCGTCGTCCTCGAATCCGAGGTCGTGCACCCGGACCCGGTCGACGTGGCGGATGTGCGGGACGTTCTCGTTGACGATCTCGACCAGGATCACGTGCTGGTGCACGACGTGGTTGAAGTACACGTTGGACCGCAGCGCCAGCGGTGTCGTCTCGTGGTTGGGATGGGGGTAGACGGCGACACCGGGAACGCGAGGGATGTCGCTCTCCCGCAACGCCTCGACGAACTCGTCCAGTGGGCCCTCCAGCTCGCGGCGGTGGGCGGTGACCAGTGCGTAGCCCTTGCGCCAGGTGGTCATCACCATCAGCACCATCGTGGCGATCAGCAGCGGCAGCCAGCCGCCACTGACCACCTTCGCCAGGTTGGCGCCGAAGAACGCCACCTCGACGCCCATCACCACGACGATGTAGACGCCGATCTTCCAGGCCGGCTCCTTCCAGACCATGTGGGCCAGGGAGAGGAAGAGCAGGCTCTCCAGGATCAGCGTGCCGGTGACGGCCAGGCCGTACGCGGCGGCGAGGTTGACCGAGCTGCGGAAGATCGCGATCAGGGCGAGCACCCCGAGGAAGAGGATCCAGTTCACCGCCGGCAGGTAGATCTGGCCACCCTCCAGCTTCGAGGTGTGGCGCACCAGCAGTCGCGGGAACAGCCCGAGGCGTACGGACTGGCGGGCCACCGAGTAGGCGCCCGAGATGACCGCCTGGGAGGCGATCACGGTGGCCACGGTGGCCAGCAGCACCAGCGGAAGGGTCGCCCACGACGGTGCCAGGTTGAAGAACGGGTTGTTCACCGTGGCGGGGTCCTCGAGGATCATCGCGCCCTGCCCGAAGTAGTTGAGGGCGAGGCAGGGGAAGACCAGGACGAACCAGGCGAGCCGGATCGGGGTCTTGCCGAAGTGGCCCATGTCGGCGTAGAGGGCCTCGGCACCGGTGATGGTGAGCACGACCGCGCCCATGGCGATGAACGCGATGAAGGGATGGGCGATGGCGAAGAGCAGGGCGTGGTGCGGGGAGACGGCACCGAGGATCTGCGGGTGGCTGATGATGTGCGGCACGCCCAGTGCCCCCAGCGTCAGGAACCAGAGCGCCATGATCGGCCCGAAGAACCTCCCCACCGCGGCGGTGCCCAGCTTCTGGAAGAAGAACAGGACCGAGAGGATCGCCACCGAGGCCGGGACGACCCACGCCTGCAGCCCCTCGTTGACCACGCTGAGGCCTTCCACCGCCGACATCACCGAGATGGCGGGGGTGATCACCGAGTCGCCGAAGAACAGCGCTGCGCCGAGCATGCCCAGGGCGGTCACGATGGCGATCCGTCGCGTCGAGGTCACGTTGTCGCGCAACAGGGCGGTCAGCGACAGGATGCCGCCCTCGCCCTCGTTGTCGGCCCGCATGACCAACGAGATGTACTTGAAGGAGACCACGATGGTGATGGTCCACAGCACCATCGAGATGACGCCGTAGACGTCCTCGGGGATCGGCCGCACATCGTTGTGGTGGGTCGCGAAGACCGTTTGCATGGAGTAGAGCGGACTGGTGCCGATGTCGCCGAAGACGACGCCCAGCGCGGCGAGCGCGAGACCGGCGAGCGGGTCCTTCCCCTGGTGACTGTCCCGGACGGTGGGGATCATCGTCAGGGTGACGTCCGTCGATCTGCCCGGGCGCCCCAGGGATCGGGCACGGCGGCGGCCATCGGTTTCGCGCATGATGCCAGTCTGTACCTGAGAGCACTCTTGGTGCCAACGCTCCACGCGGCTGCGGGTGGGCGGGTGATCTCAGCGTTCGCCAAGGTGCGCCCCCGGGTGGCCCCCCGTGCCCGAGATGCAGAAACGCCCGGTCGTCCTGACGACGACCGGGCGCTCACTCAGTAGCCCCGACGGGATTCGAACCCGCGCTACCGCCTTGAGAGGGCGGCGTGCTAGGCCGCTACACAACGGGGCCCCAGCACTTCCCGGTCACCCGGGAACCTGCGGAAGCTTAGCAGGTCCGACCCCCGGCGCTCAAATCCGTGCCGGCGTCACCGATCCTGCACCGGCGACGCCGGACAAGCACCCGAAAAGACGCCGAACATGCACCACATGCAGCTGAAAAGCAGAAATCCCTCCGCGCCTGCGGAGGGATTTCTGTTGGTAGCCCCGACGGGATTCGAACCCGCGCTACCGCCTTGAGAGGGCGGCGTGCTAGGCCGCTACACAACGGGGCCCCAGCCGGTCACCGAATTACCGGAGACCCAGAAAGCCGACCGCCGGAAATGCATTCATCACATTCCGCCGAAAGACTTTCCTGGTTGGGGTACAAGGACTCGAACCTTGACTAAGTGAACCAGAATCACTCGTGCTGCCAATTACACCATACCCCATTATTTTGTTGTCCCGAGGGGCAACGACGTGTAACTCTAGCGCACCCCTCCGGCCGAGCACAAATCGGCCGCCCGGCGTTGTTCCGCCCCCGACGTCAGCGCTCTCGCCCGCCCCGGCGGGAGGTCCCCGACACCGCTACTCGACCGGGCGTGGTGGTCTCCAGCCGCATCGCCCGGGCGATCCCCCAGGCCGCCAGGGCGTAGAGGGCGTACCCACCGACCCCGATCAGGGAACCGATCCAGGTCGTCTCGGTGAGGCCGCGGGTCGCAGCGATACCGGTCGTCAGACCGGCCCAGACGTACGCGAACACGTTGTTGACGACGTGACCGGCGATACCGGCCTCGAGACCCCCGGTGCGCCAGACGAGCACGGCGGCCACCAGCCCGAACGCCAGCCGGTTGAGGAAGAGCGGAAGGTTCTGCGATCCGTGCATGGCGGCGAACACCAGCGCCGAGGCGATGACCCCGAAGCCCCGCAGGGCGGTCAGCGAGCCGAGCGCCTGCATCAGGTAGCCGCGGAAGAAGTACTCCTCACCGGTCGCCTGCACCCAGGTGGTCGCCAGGATGACCGCCAGGAAGCCCCAGAACCCCTGCTGGGGAGCGAGGTGGACGACGGTGCCGGTGACCACCCAGGTGACCACCTGCATGGCGTTGAGCACCACGACCGCAACCACGGCGCAGACCGCCAGGTAGCGCCACCGGATCCGCGGCCGGACCGAAGCGAGCCAGCGGGGCGCGGTGCGATGGAGGGTCGCCACCAGCAGCCAGGACAGCGGGACCAGACAGCCGATGGCGAGGTTCAGCCCGAGCATGCCGGCCGGGTTGAGGTAGGCGTTCGCCTCCTGCGCGAAGGTGCCGTACGCGACGCCCGCCCCGGTCACCAGCCAGGCAAGGCCCACGACGAGGCCCGGCAGCACCGACATCACGCTGAGGTAGAGGACGAAGCCCGCGACGATCCCGAGCACGGTCCGCCAGGCCTCCGTGCCGGGCCGGCGCAACACCAAGGGGTACGACACCCCGGGCGGCGGGTCCTCGAACCCCCCGACGTACGTCTCGAACCGTCCGCGGCCCGCCGGCACCGGGGTGCGCGTCACCTCAGCCCCTCGGGACGGTCGCCAGCGCCCGGTCGATGCGCGTCAGGCTCGACCCGCGGCCGAGCAGTTCCATCGACTCGAACAGCGGCGGGGACACCTTGCTGCCCGTCACGGCGGTGCGTACCGGGCCGAACGCCTTGCGCGGCTTCAACCCCAGTCCGTCGATCAGGGCGGAGCGCAGCGCGGCCTCGATCGAGGCGTGGTCCCAGGTGACGTCGGCGAGCGCCGTGCGGGAGGCCTGCAGCACCGGTCCTTCCTCGGCCTTCAGTGCCGCGCCCGGCTCGATCGCCAGCTCCTGGTCCGGGATGAAGAGGAAGGCCAGCTTGTCGACCGCCTCCGACAGACAGGTGAGCCGCTCCTGGATGAGCGGGGCGGCACCGATCAGGAGCTGCTGCTCGTCCGGTGTCGGCGGGGTCGCCACGTACTGCGCCGCCTGGAGGAACGGGGTGATCCGCGTCGCCAAGTCCTCGGCGCTGAGCAGCCGGATGTGGGCGGCGTTGATCGCCTCGCACTTCTTGTGGTCGAAGCGCGCCGCGTTCGCGTTGACCCGGCGGATGTCGAACGCCTCGGCCATCTCCGCCATGGTGAACACGTCCCGGTCGTCGCTGATCGACCAGCCGAGCAGGGCGAGGTAGTTCATCAGACCCTCCGGGAGGAAGCCGCGCTCGCGGTACTCCTCCAGGCCGGCCCCCTTGTCACGCTTGGAGAGCCGCTTGTTGCCCTCGCCCATCACGATCGGCAGGTGACCGAAGCGCGGGGTGATCCCGGAGCCGACACCGATCCGTGACAGTGCCCGGTAGAGGACGATCTGACGGGGGGTCGAGGAGAGCAGGTCCTCGCCGCGCAGCACGTGGGTGATCCCCATCAGCGCGTCGTCGACCGGGTTGACCAGGGTGTAGAGCGGCTCGCCGTTGGAGCGGACGATGGCGTAGTCCGGCACGTTGCGGGTGTCGAACACCACGTGGCCACGCACCAGGTCGTCGAACGCGATCTCGCCCTCGGGCATCCGGATCCGCAGCACGTGCGGACGGCCCTCGGCCTCGTACGCCGCGATCCGGTCGGCGGTGAGGTCACGACAGAAGCCGTCGTAGCCGATGGTGTCGCCACCGCGGGCCTTCTCCCGCGCCTCCCGCTCCTCGGTGGTGCAGTAGCACGGGTAGGCGGCACCGGACTCGACCAGCTTGTCGACGACGCCGCGGTAGATCTCGGTGCGCTCGGACTGGCGGTACGGGCCGTACGGTCCGCCGACGTCGGGGCCCTCGTCCCAGGTGATGCCGAGCCAGTTCAGCGAGTCGAGGACATTGTTGTACGACTCCTCGGTGGACCGGGCAACGTCGGTGTCCTCGATCCGGAGCACCAGGGTGCCGCCGTAGTGGCGCGCGAAGGCGTAGTTGAACAGCGCGGAGCGGACATTGCCGACATGCAGGTTGCCGGTCGGTGACGGTGGGAAACGCACCCGGACGTCCTGGGGGGCGATGTCCCCGAGGACGTCTGCGTCGGTCCTGCCGTGCTGGTCGGTGGTGGTGTCGCTCACTTGGCGTTGTCTCCGCTTGTCGAAGTGGTGTCCGCCACGGGCGTGGGGACGAGGGTGTTGGTCAGAGTGCCGATCTGGTCGATGGTGACCGAGACCGCCTGGCCGGGTTCGAGCCGGCCGACACCCGCAGGGGTGCCGGTGAGGATGACGTCGCCGGGCAGCAGGGTGGTGAAGCTGGTGATGTAGGCGATCAGGTCTGCGATGGACCGGACCATCAGCGCGGTCGAGCCGTGCTGGCGCTGCTCACCGTCGACCACCGTGGTGATCATCAGGTCGGCGGCCTCGGCGAGGCGCAGGTGGGTGGCGATCCACGGGCCGAGCGGGCAGGACGTGTCGAAGCCCTTGGCCCGCGACCACTGCTTGTCGGGTTCCTGCAGGTCGCGCAGGGTGAGGTCGTTGGCCACGGTGTAGCCGAAGATGACCTCCTCGGCGCGCTCCACCGGGACGTCCTTGCAGATCCGGCCGATGACGACGGCGAGCTCGCCCTCGTAGCTGATGAAGTGCGAGGCGGCCGGCGGGACGACGATCTCATCAGGGCCGATGACGGCGGTGTTCGGCTTGAAGAAGCACAGCGGGGTGCTCGGCACCTCGTTGCCGAGCTCGGCGGCATGCGCCGCGTAGTTGCGCCCGACGCCGACGATCTTCGAGCGCGGAATGACCGGCGCCAGCAGGCGGACGTCGGCGAGGTGGTGGCGGGCTCCGGTGTACTGGACCGGACCGGCCAGCGGGTCCCCGGTGAGTTCGCTGACGCTGTCGGGATGTTCGCCGCGATCCTCGGCGAGCTCGACCACCCCGAAGGCGGGATCCTGACCGGCGATCGAGTAGCGTGCGATTCGCATTGCCTCACCTTATCGCGCCGAGGACGCCGGGCCGCCGACGACCGTTGCGGGCAGCGGGCAGAATGACGCCATGGACGTCGCTCTCGACCCCCGCCGCTACAGCATCGTCGACCTGATCCGGCGCAAGCGCGACGGTGGGGCCTGGTCACCGGACGAGGCGACCTGGATCATCGAGGCCTACACCGCCGGGTGGATCGCCGACGAGCAGATGTCCGCCCTGGCGATGGCGGTGTTCTTCCGGGGGATGTCGGCCGAGGAGCTCGATCCGTGGACCGCGGCGATGGTCGCCGGCGGCGTACGCCTCGACTACTCCGATCTGGACCGCCCCACCGTCGACAAGCACTCCACCGGCGGGGTCGGGGACAAGATCACCCTCGTCCTGACGCCCTTGGTCGCCGCCTGCGGTGTGGCCGTGCCCCAGCTGTCCGGCCGCGGACTGGGGCACACCGGAGGGACATTGGACAAGCTGGAGTCGATCCCGGGCTGGCGCGGTGACCTCGACTCCGCGCAGGTCCGTCGCCAGCTGCTCGAGGTGGGCGGCGCGATCGTCGCGGCGGGTCCCGACCTGGCGCCGGCCGACCGCAAGCTCTACGCCCTGCGCGACGTCACCGGCACGGTCGAGTCCATCCCGCTGATCGCCTCCTCGATCATGTCCAAGAAGATCGCCGAGGGCACCGGGGCCCTGGTGCTCGACGTCAAGGTCGGCTCCGGCGCCTTCATGAAGGACCTGGACAGCGCCCGGCGACTGGCCCGCACCATGGTGCGGATCGGGTCGGGCGCCGGGGTCCGGACCGTGGCGCTGCTCTCGGACATGTCGACCCCGCTGGGGCTGACCGCCGGCAACGCCCTCGAGGTGCGCGAGGCGGTGGAGGTGCTCGCGGGCGGCGGGCCCGACGACGTGGTCGAACTGACGTTGGCGCTGGCCCGCGAGATGCTGGCCGCGGTCGGGGTCGAGGCGGACCCCGCCGAGGTGCTCGCCTCGGGCCGGGCGATGGACCGGTGGCGACGCCTGGTCCGGGCCCAGGGCGGGGATCCGGACGCCCCGCTGCCGACCGCGCTGGAGACCGAGGTGGTGACCGCGCCGTCGGACGGCGTCCTGGAGCGTCTCGACGCGATGGCGGTCGGACTGGCCGCCTGGCACCTCGGCGCCGGCCGGGTGCGCAAGGAGGATGACGTCCAGGCCGCCGCAGGGGTGGAGCTGCACGCCCAACGGGGCGACGAGGTCCGGGCCGGGCAGCCGTTGCTCACCCTGCACACCGACACGCCGGAGCGGTTCGCCGCCGCCCGCGCCGCCCTGGCGGGCGCCGTCGGTGTCGCCGATCCCCGATCCGCGGCGGCCCCCGGACCGCTGCTGCTGGGCCGGGTGGACTGACCGCCCGACCGAGCACGGGCCGACCGAGCACGGGCCGACCGGACACGGGACGGCCGGACACGGGGACGGCCGGCAGAACGTCGGCACAGTACTCAGAACGGCAGGGACGCCCGGCGCTGCCCGCCGGAGATCGGTCGTCCGAGCGATGACCAGGACAGCGGACCGAATCCACCGTTGAGCTCGCGCATGATCGTGGTCAGGCGCTGGCTGAGCGGCCACGGATCACGCAGGTCCTCCGGGGACCACTCCACCAGGTGCCAGCCGATCTCGCGCAGATGCCGGCGGGGTCCCCGCAGCCACTCCCGGCGATCGCCCTGCCAGCCGGTCGGGATCCCCCGCTCACCCGACCGGTCGAGGACGACCCCGAGCAGTCGGGTGTCGGGCCAGCTGAACGGAATCGTCACGGCACCTGTCCCGGGACGCCCCGGTTCGACGTCGCCGGTCCGCTGCGGCGTCCAGAACGGGGGCGCAGCGTCATCGAGTGCCGGGGGCCATCGGAAGGTCACGTCCAGCAGCGGGGCGGGGATCCCCATCCGTCCCAGCAGAGCCCGGCTGATCGTCTCGGTCGCACCGGCCGCGTGGGAGGTCGCCTCGCGCAGCACACTGCGGGTCCGGCTCAGGCCGGTGCACCCGCGCAGGTCCGCGAGTACCTGCTCGATCTCGGCGCGCAGGGCACCCGGGTCGGCGCAGCGGCGCAGCGCGGAATCGACGACGACCAGCCCGGTCAGGCTGCCGAACGGCTCCCGCCGGGTGATGTCGACCACCGTCCGCGCCACACTGCTCACCGGGGTGGTGTCGAGCTCGCAGATGTGCGAGGCCGGCAGCCTGGTGGCGAGCACCTCGTAGTCCTGGGTACAGGCGCCGGCCCCCGGCCGCAGCAGGGTCACCCGGGTGGGCAGGACCTCGGGACCGGGGTCGAGGCCGTGCAGCAGCGCGGCAGTCACGCCACCGACCACCCCGTCGCTGACCGGGCCGGACAGGCAGGCCCGGAGCACCTGCAGGTGGCGCTCCACCTCGTCGTCGGGACGGCTGCGGGCGTAGATGCGGTGGCAGACCCGCACCACGTCGCCCCGGCGGAGCGCACGCTGGAGCAGTCGGGGGTCCCCACCGAGCGTGAGAACGTCGTCGGCGGAGAAGAACTCGAGGTCCGGCAACGGGACCGCTACCCCGGGGTGAGTCGTCGTCATGCGACCATCCCACGGCACCCGGTGCGGCCGCTCAAGGGTGGCGGTGGGACGGGCAACATCGCGACAACACCAGCGCCGCGCGGACAACACCCCCACCGTCCCGGACAACACCTCCATCCGGCGGACACCCCAGTCACCTCGGCCGGCATCGTACCGGTGTGCGGGGGACGGCCACCGGCCCCGGTGGCCGGGTCAGGCCTCCAGGGCCCGCTGCTGGCGCCGGCGCTGCTGGCGGCGACGGAGCAGCCAGCGATCCACGATGTTCGCCGGACGGGCCACCAGACTGCCCAGGGTGAGAGTGCCGGTCACCTCGAGCAGCGGGGCGCCGTGGGCCGGCCTGTCGGGGACCTTGAGGCGGACGCCCCCGAGGCCCTTGGACACCCGGTCGGCCCGGACCGCCCAGCCCTCCGGGACGATCAGCCGGATGTTGCCGGCACCGCCGGACACCTCGATCCTGATCACCCGGGTCTCCGCCGTCGCCTCCAGGCAGACCAGCGTCGCGTTGCCCAGCCCGGTCGTCACCTTGACGTACGGCGGCAGCGACCACTCCCCCACCCTCCGGTCGTCGTCGAACGGGGCGGAGATGACCAGCGGGTCGTCGGGCCGCCAGCCGGGCAGCTGGGACTCCCCCGGCACGGCGACCTGGTCCAGCGGGCGGTTGGCGGGGTGCAGGCCCGCCACGTCCTGGGCCATCGACGGCAGCACCGGGGTCAGGTCGGCGACCAGTGGATCGAGATCGGCGAACGTCCGGGCGGCGACGGCCAGCTCGAGCCGCTCGCGTCCCTCGGCGATGGTCAACCGGCCGTCACCCACCGCGTGCTGGAGGAGGTCGACGACCTGGTCACGCTCGGTGTCCCCGACCCTCATGTCATTGCGTTCGCTCACCGCACCGAGTCTACGGACCCACCGGCCCGGGCCAGATCGCCACGATCGTCGGGGCCCGGCACCGGTCGGCCGCCGTCGTCGCCGGGGCGCCCGCTCTCGGCGGACTCCACGCGGTTCTCCAGCAGGTGGATCAGCCCGTACCGGTAGGCATCACAGAGCGCTTCCCAGGAGGCCTCGATGACGTTGGTCCCGACGCCCACCGTGGTCCAGGTGCGCTCCCCGTTCGTGGTGTCGATCAGCACCCGCACCGAGGCCTCGGTGCCCGATGACCCGTCGAGGATACGCACCCGGTAGTCCTGCAGCTCATAACCGGCCATCGTCGGATAGACCGGGATCAGGCAGCGGCGCAGCGCCATGTCGAGGGCGTTGACCGGGCCGTTGCCCTCCCCGACGAAGTACTGCGTGTGACCCAGGGCGACGAGCTTAACGACGGCCTCACTGACCGGGTCGGTGTCACCGTTCGCCAACGAGGTGGTGGTCCAGTGCGACACCGTGAACACCTCCGGCAGCTGGTCCAGTTCCTGGCGCAGCAGCAGTTCGAAGGAGGCGTCCGCGGCGTCGTACGTGTATCCCTGCAGCTCCTTCTCCTTCACCCGGTCGGTGACGGCCGCAGCCACCGTACGGTCGGACAGGTCGAAGCCGAGCTGCTCGCCCTTGATCTGGATGTTCGCCCGGCCCGCCATGTCGGAGACCAGCATCCGCATGTCGTTGCCGACCCGGGCCGGGTCGACGTGCTGGTAGAGGTTGGGGTCGACCTTGATCGCCGACGCGTGCAGCCCGGCCTTGTGGGCGAAGGCTGAGGTGCCGATGTAGGCCCGGCGCGGCCCGGCCGGCACGTTGGTGATCTCGGCGATCGCCTGGGCGGTGCGGGTGGCCTCGGCCAGGTTGCCCTCGGGGAGCACCGGCCAGCCGTACTTCAGCTCGAGGTTGGCGACGATGCTGATGATGTCCGCGTTGCCGGTCCGCTCCCCGTAGCCGTTGACACAGCCCTGGACGTGGACGGCGCCGGCGTCGACGGCCGCCAGTGTGTTGGCCACCGCGCAGCCGGAGTCGTTGTGGCAGTGGATGCCGATCGGGGCACCGACGCCCACCGCTGCCGAGACGATCTCCCCCATCCAGCTCGGCAACATGCCGCCGTTGGTGTCGCACAGCACGACCGCCTCGGCGCCCGCCTCCGCCGCCGTGCGGACCACCTCGAGGGCGTACGCCCGGTCGAGCCGGTAACCGTCGAAGAAGTGCTCGGCGTCGATGAACACCCGCATCCCCTCCGAGCGCAGGTGGGTGACCGAGTCACGCAGCATCTCGAGGTTCTCCTCGAGGGTGGTCCGCAGTGCCTCCCGTACGTGACCCACGTGGCTCTTCGCGACCAGGGTCGCCACGGCGGCGCCGGAGTCGCGCAACGCGCCGATCAACGGGTCGTCCGCCGCCTTCACCCCGACTCGGCGGGTCATCCCGAAGGCCACCAGTTCGGCGTTGCGCAGCGGGAGCTCACCGGAGGTGGCCCGTCGGAAGAACTCGGAGTCCTTCGGGTTCGACCCCGGCCAACCGCCCTCGATGAACCCCACTCCGAAGTCGTCGAGGTAGGAGGCGATCCGGAGCTTGTCGTTGATCGAGAGCTGCATGCCCTCCTGCTGCGAACCGTCGCGGAGGGTGACGTCGTAGACCTGGAAGGTCCGGGGTGGGGTGGGAGTCGTGGCAACCATGGTGCTCGGTCCTCTGGATCGGTGGGCGCTGGCCCGTCGGTGGGTGGGGCGGGTTCGGGGTCTCGGGGCGGCGAGTGGGGGGCTCGGGGCGGCGACCACGGGGGCACCGCCAGGGGGCAACAGTCTGGGCAACAAAAAACCTCCTGTGCGTGGACAGGAGGTACAGCGCGTCGGGGCCGGAGGGGCTCAGACGCGCTGGTGAATAATGAGCGTGCGGTGCGTCACGTACGCGATTCTGCCCGCGCGCTTCCCGCAGCACCAGCCCTTTCTCACAAAGTGAGATCCGACGTCCGCGGAACGAGCGCGATCCGCGGATGCGCACGGAACGAGGGCCCGGACGACGCGGGCGGGACGGGTCCTCTCGGGGATCCCGGCCCGCCCGCGGTCCGACGCAGCGCGGCCGTGCCCTCGGCCTTGCAGCCCGCCGTCAGCAATTCGGCCTCGGCGGATCGGTCTTTCAGCGGCCCGGTCGGCTCAGAGCCCGGCCTCGGCGGACCAGCTCGGGAGACCGACCTCAGCAGACCTGGCGCATCCAGCCGTGGGTGTCGGCCACCCGGCCGTACTGGATGTCGAGCAGGTGCTCGCGGATACCCATGGTGACCGGGCCGGAGGTGCCGTCACCGACCACGTACTCCTCGTCGCCGTCCTTGAAGGAGCGGACCGGGGCGACCACCGCCGCGGTGCCGCAGGCGAACGCCTCGGTGATCTCCCCACTGCGGACCCCGGCGAGCATCTCGTCGACCGCGATGCGCTCCTCGACCGGCTCGAGGCCGCGCTCACGCGCCAGCTCGAGGATCGACCGGCGGGTGACGCCGGGCAGGATGGTGCCGGTCAGCTCCGGGGTGTGCAGGCGCCCGTCCCGGGTGACCAGGAAGCAGTTCATCCCGCCGAACTCCTCGACGTAGCGGAACTCGCCCGCATCGAGGAACAGCACCTGCGGGCAGCCGTGCGCGTACGCCTCCTCCTGGCCGGCCAGGCTCGCGGCGTAGTTACCGCCGCACTTGGCCGCACCGGTGCCGCCCGGAGCGGCCCGGGTGAAGTGCCGCGAGACCCAGAAGTCGACCGGCTTGGCTCCCTCGGCGAAGTACGGCCCGGACGGCGAGGCGATGCAGTAGTAGCGGACGGTCCGCGCCGGACGCACCCCGAGGAAGTCCTCGTGGGCGACGGTGAACGGGCGGATGTAGAGGCTGTTCTCGCCACCGCCGGTCGGCACCCAGGCGGCATCCTGCCGCACCAGGGCCTCGATCGAGGCGATGAAATCCTCCACCGGCAGGGTCGGCAGCGCCAGCCTCTCGGCCGAGTCGACCATCCGCTGGGCATTCGCCTCCGGGCGGAACAGCCAGATGGAGTCGTCCGCGTGGCGGTACGCCTTGAGGCCCTCGAAGACCTCCTGGGCGTAGTGGAAGATCGCCGACGCGGGGTTGAACGTCTCCCCGCCGTACGGTACGAGCTTCGCGTCACCCCAGCCGTCCTCCACGGTCCACGTGGCGACCGCCATGTGGTCGGTGAAGTGCCGGCCGAACCCGGGCGCAGCCAGGACGACCGCGCGCTCCTCGGCAGTTGCCGGGGACGGATGGGGGTGCACGTCGAAGCTCAGGCTCATGGGGAAGAATCTAGCCCCCGACCGCCCGCCATGATGCCCGGAGCACTGGGTGAGACCATCTCAGGAGCACTGGCGGGGACCACCCCGAGGACGTCACCCGGTAGGCGCCCGGCGACCCCTGGTGAGCAGGTCGCGACGCATGGGTTCGTGAGATCCCGCGCCGTGGACGCGCCGCCCGGCTAGCCTGACGCCGTGTCTACTCAGAACTCTGCTGATCGCCCGTCCATCGCTGTGATCGCCGGCGACGGCATCGGTCCCGAGGTCGTCACTGAGGGCCTCAAGGTCCTCGACGCCGTGGCCGGTCCGGATGCCTTCGACAAGGTCCACTACGACCTCGGCGCCGACCGCTGGCTGCGCACCGGAGAGGTGCTGCCCGAGTCCGAGATGGAGTCTCTCGCCCAGCACGACGCCATCCTGCTCGGTGCCGTCGGTGCCGCCCCCGGGGACACCCGCATCCCGTCCGGGATCCTCGAGCGCGGACTCCTGCTGAAGCTGCGGTTCGCCTTCGACCACTACGTCAACCTGCGCCCGTCCAAGCTCTACCCCGGCGTGCCGACCCCGCTGGCCCCGCACGTCACCGAGGGCAAGGAGATCGACTTCGTCGTCGTCCGTGAGGGCACCGAGGGCCTGTACGCCGGCAACGGCGGCAAGCTGCGGGCCGGGACGGTGCACGAGATCGCCACCGAGGTGTCGGTGAACACCGCCCACGGGGTGGAGCGGGTCGTCCGCTTCGCCTTCGAGCACGCCACCCAGCGGCGCAACAAGGTCACCCTGGTGCACAAGCACAACGTGCTGGTCAACGCCGGTGGGCTGTGGCGCCGGATCTTCGAGACCGTCGCCGCCGAGTACCCGCAGGTCGAGACCGACTACCTGCACATCGACGCCGCCACCATCTTCATGGCCACCGACCCCGCCCGCTTCGACGTGCTCGTCACCGACAACCTGTTCGGCGACATCATCACCGACCTGGCCGGTGCGGTGACCGGCGGCATCGGCCTGGCGGCCTCGGGCAATCTCAACCCGTCCGGCGCCTACCCGTCGATGTTCGAGCCGGTGCACGGCTCGGCTCCCGACATCGCCGGCCAGCAGAAGGCCGATCCGACCGCCGCGATCCTGTCCGTCGCGATGATGCTCGAGCACCTCGGGCGCGCCGACGAGGCGGCGAAGATCGTCTCCGCGGTCAACGCCGACATCGCGGAGCGGGGCACCACGGTCCGCACCACCGCCCAGGTCGGCGACGCGATCGCCGCCCGGCTGGCCTGACCACCGCGGAGCGCGTCGAACCGTGAGCTCTCCGGCCTCCCCCTGGGACGTCCCCGATCTGGTCGGGGCCGCGTTGCGGGAGTCACTGCGGATCGGCTACCTGGATTCGACGCGCTCCGAGACCGGCCGGCTGCTCGCCACCCTGGCCGCCTCCCGGACCGGCACGATCGCCGATCTCGGCACCGGTTGCGGGGTGGGCGCGGCCTGGTTGCGTACCGGGGCCCCGGAGGCCACCCGGGTCGTCACCGTCGAGCGCGACCCGCACCTGGCCCGTACGGCCGGCCGACTGTTCGCCGGCACGGGCGTCCGGGTGCTCACCGGCGACTGGAGCACCCTGGACTGGGCCGCCCACGGCATCTCCGCGCTCTCCCTGGTCACCCTCGACATGTCCACCGCCCGCGGGGCCCGCGACCGGCTGGTCGAGCTGCTCGCGCCGGGGGCCCTGCTCGTCATCGAGGACCCGCACTCCTGGCCTGATGTCGGCACCGACCGCGACAGCATCGCCCTGCAGTCCTGGATGCACGACGGCCGGTTGCTCTGCTGCGAGGTCGCGGCGGCGCCGGACGCCGGGGTGCTGCTCTGCACCCGGATCTGACCGGCACGGCGAAGGGGCCCGGGGATGACCCCGGGCCCCTTCTGCCGCCTCTGTTGCGGCGTGGACCTCAGCGGTCCGTCGGCGACACCGCCGGTCAGCGACCGGCGTGGCCCTCGACGTAGTCCTCGGTGCCCTTGGTGTCGACCCACGCCATCAGACCGCGCAGCTCCCTGCCGACGGCCTCGATCGGGTGCTCCTCGCCGGCCTTGCGGAAGGCGGTGAACTTCGGCTTGCCGTTGCGCTGGTCGTTCATGAAGTCGTTGGCGAACGCCCCCGACCGGATGTCGGCCAGCAGGCCCTTCATCGCGGCGCGGGACTCCGGACCGATGACCCGCGGCCCGGCGATGTAGTCGCCGTACTCCGCGGTGTCGGAGATGGACCAGCGCATCTTGGCGATGCCCCCCTCGTTCATCAGGTCCACCAGGAGCTTCAGCTCGTGCAGGCACTCGAAGTAGGCGATCTCGGGCTGGTAGCCGGCCTCGACCAGGGTCTCCCACCCGGCGGTCACCAGGTGCGACATGCCGCCGCAGAGGACAGCCTGCTCACCGAACAGGTCGGTCTCGGTCTCCTCGGTGAAGGTCGTCCGGATCACCCCGGCGCGGGTGGCACCGATGCCGGCGGCCCAGGACAGGGCCAGCGCCTGGCCGATCCCCTGCGGGTCCTGCTCGACGGCGATCAGCGCCGGGACGCCGCGGCCGTTCTCGAACTCGCGACGGACCAGGTGACCCGGGCCCTTCGGCGCGACCATCGCGACGGTGACGCCGGCCGGCGGGGTGATGAAGCCGAAGCGGATGTTGAAGCCGTGGGCGAAGAACAGCGCGTCGCCGTCCTTGAGGCTGGGGGCGATCTCCGCGGTGAAGAGATCGGCCTGCACCTGGTCGGGGGCCAGGATCATGATGACGTCGGCCTCGGCAGCGGCCTCCGCCGGGGTGAGGACGCGCAGGCCCTGCTCCTCGGCCCGGGCACGCGACCGGCTGCCGGGCTGCAGGCCGATCCGGACGTCGACGCCCGAGTCCCGCAGGTTCAGCGAGTGGGCGTGGCCCTGCGAGCCGTAGCCGATGACGGCGACCTTGCGACCCTGGATGATCGAAAGATCCGCGTCCTTGTCGTAGAACATTTCAGCTGCCACTGAGCTAACTCCTTGTGTTGTGAGGTGGGTAGTCCGGCACCCGGCCCCGTACGCGCCAGCCTAGACCGGAGGGGCCGTACGGGGCCCGATGGTTCACCGTTGGGCCTGTTGCGCCCGGTCCTTGCGGGTCTTCTCACTGATCGACTTGGCACCACGGCCCAGCGCGACCAGTCCCGACTGGGCCAGTTCACGGATGCCGTACGGCTCGAGCATCGCCAGCAGCGAGTCGAGCTTGTCCGGATTGCCGGTGACGACCATGGTGATCGAATCCGGCGTGACGTCGACCGTCTTGGCCTTGAAGAGCTGGACGATGTCGAGGATCTCGCTGCGGGTGTTCGCGTCGCAGCGCACCTTGACCACCTGGAGCTCGCGACGGATCGCGTCCGGCTCCAGTTCGACGATCTTGAGCACCTCGATCAGCTTGTTGAGCTGCTTGGTGATCTGCTCGAGGACGAGGTCGTCGACGTCCACGACGACGGTCATCCGCGAGACACCTTCGTTCTCGGTCGGGCCCACGGCCAGCGACTCGATGTTGTAGCCGCGACGGGAGAAGAGGGCCGCCACCCGGGTGAGGACACCCGGCTTGTCGGCGACGAGGACGCTCAGCGTACGGTGGCTGCTCACAGTTCTTCCTCTTCCCACTTCGGCGCCATGTCGCGCGCGATCTTGATGTCGTCGTTGCTGGTGCCCGCCGCGACCATGGGCCACACCATGGCGTCCTTGTGCACCACGAACTCGACCACGACGGGGCGGTCGTTGATGGCCATCGCCTGCTCGATCACGGCGTCGACCTCCTCGGGGGTCTCCGCCCGCAGACCCACGCACCCCATCGCCTCGGCGAGCTTGGGGAAGTCGGGGATCCGGTAGGAGTGCAGGTCAGTGTTGGAGTAGCGCTCGTTGTAGAACAACGTCTGCCACTGCCGCACCATGCCGAGCGACTCGTTGTTGATCACCGCGATCTTCACCGGAATGCCCTCCAGGGCACAGGTGACGAGCTCCTGGTTGGTCATCTGGAAGCAGCCGTCGCCGTCGATCCCCCACACCACGGCCTCGGGCTGGCCGACCTTGGCGCCCATCGCCGCGGGCACGCAGTAGCCCATCGTGCCCAGACCGCCGGAGTTGAGCCAGTGGCCGGGCTTCTCGAAGGGCAGGAAGTGCGCGGCCCACATCTGGTGCTGGCCGACCCCGGTGACGTAGTAGGCGTCGGGTCCGGCGATCTCACCGATCCGCTTGATCACCTTCTGCGGGGAGAGCCGGTCGAAGCCCTCCTCCCAGCCGAGCGGGTACTTGCGCGCCATCTCGGTGAGATAGCCGGTCCAGGCGCTGTAGTCGGGGATGTGCCCGTCCGCCCGCAGCGTCTGGTTCAGGTCGATCAGGACCTCCCGGACATCGCCGACGATCGGGACGTCGGCCACCCGGTTCTTGGAGATCTCGGCCGGGTCGATGTCGGCGTGGATGACCTTGGCCCCCGGGGCGAACGAGTCCAGCCGGCCGGTGACCCGGTCGTCGAAGCGGGTGCCGAGCGCGATCAGCAGGTCGGCCTGCTGCAGGGCCCCCACCGCGGGCACCGTGCCGTGCATGCCGGGCATGCCGAAGTTGAGCGGATGCGAGTCGGGGAACGCGCCACGGGCCATCAACGTGGTGACCACCGGGACACCGGTGAGCTCGACCAGCTCGGCCAGCTCAGCGGCGGCGTGCGCCTTGATCACCCCACCCCCGACGTAGAGCACCGGGCGGCGGGCCTCGGTGATCAGCCGGGCGGCCTCCTTGACCTGGCGGTGGTGCGGCCGGGTGATCGGGTGGTAGCCGGGCAGGTCCATCTCCTCGGGCCAGCTGAACGCGGCCGAGGCCTGCAGGGCGTCCTTGGTGATGTCCACCAGCACCGGGCCCGGACGACCGGACTCGGCGATGTAGAACGCCTCCTTGATCGCCAGCGGGATGTCCTCGGCCCTGGTCACCAGGAAGCTGTGCTTGGTCACCGGCATCGTGATGCCGCGGATGTCGGCCTCCTGGAAGGCGTCCGTGCCGATCATCGCGGAGCCGACCTGGCCGGTGATCGCGACCATCGGCACCGAGTCCATCATCGCGTCGGCGATCGGCGTGACCAGGTTGGTCGCCCCGGGGCCCGAGGTCACCATGCAGACCCCGACCCGACCGGTCGTCATCGCGTATCCCTCGGCTGCGTGCCCCGCACCCTGCTCGTGGCGGCAGAGGATGTGGCGGATCTGCCCGGAGTCCAGCAGCGGGTCGTACGCCGGCAGGATGGCGCCACCGGGGAGGCCGAAAATGACGTCTACCCCGACGTGCTCCAACGAGCGGACGAGCGACTGGGCGCCGGTCAGCATCGGTGTGGTGGACGTGGCGGTCTTGTCCTCCATGGCCTCTCTACTTCCTCTGGACGTTGGTTCGTCGGTGATCCTGCAACAAAAAACCCCCGCCGCCGCGAGGCGTGCGAGGGAAGCGTGTCCGGTCGGGTCGGGACCCGAGGGACACGCTAGGAAACTACGAGAATCATGCCGAGCACGGAAGAAGATTCCCGCACTGTGACGGTCGTGTCAACCGATAGGCCAGGATTCCCAGCATGTGGATATCCGCCCCCGCCACGCGCCGGCCCGACCGGGCCCCGTCGCCGCGGAGACCCTAGGGTGGGCGCCATGTCGTTCACCGCTGAAATGCACGAGAGGTACGCCGACCTGTTCGAGGCGTTCTGGGCCCACCCGTTCTTCCGCGGCCTGCTCGACGCGACCGCGTCGAAGGAGGCGGTGGTCCACTACGTCGCGCAGGATGTGCAGTACCTGCGGGCGTTCCTGCGCTGCTACGGGCTCGGGATCGCGAAGGCCCCGGACACCGACTGGACGGCGTTCTTCCTCGACGGGGCCCGCCTGATGCTCGAGGAGGAGCCGGACGCGCACCGGGCTCTGGTCGAGCACTTCGGCGTCGACTACGACGGCTGCCAGGCCGCCCGGCTCGCGCCGACGGCCCAGGCGTACGCCGATCACATGGAGCTGTCCGGCCACGACACCCTGGGCGTGCTGATGGCCGCGCTGCTGCCCTGCCAATGGACCTACACCTGGGCGGCGCTGCGCGCGTACCGCGAGCAGGCCCCCGGCGACGACCATCCGTTCCGGGCCTGGTTCGCGTTCTATGCCTCCGAGGAGTGCCAGGCCCTGGTCGTCGACTACCGCGACCGGATCGACGCGCTCGCCGCAGCCGCCGGTGCCGACGAACGCGCCCGGATGGAGTGCGCCTTCGTCGACTCGTTGTACTACGAGGTGGCCTTCTGGCAGATGGCCGCCTCGGGGGAGACCTGGCAGCGGCTGCCGGCCCGGGTGCTGCAGCCGCGCGACGCGAGCTGACGCCCCCCTGGGCCGGTGGTCAACCGACCGCGGTCAGTTGTCAGTCGGCCGCGGTCAGCCGGCCGTGGTCACCGGCTGACCGGACGCCTGCGCGGGCGCGGGCGCCTCGGCCTGCTCGGTGAGCTCGCGGTCCCGGGCCGCGGCCTCGCCACGGGGCCGGCCGAGCAGCTGGACGAACAGGGCCAGGTAGAAGAGCAACCCCACCAGAGGGGTGACATTGGCCAGCAGGTTCTGGCCGAAGGAATAGCTCCTGGCGGCTTCGAAGGCGTACGGGAGGACCGTCAGCGGCAGCTGGATGCTGATCCAGACCCCCCAGGCAATCCCGACGCGGCGGACCCAACGGGGCAGGCCGTCGTCGGTGATCACGCCGACCAACAGCGGCAGGACCCAGACGAAGTGGTGGGTCCAGGCCAACGGGGACACCAGACTGGTGGCCAGCCCCACCAGGGACAGGGCGAAGACCTTGTGCCCGGTCAGCCACCAGTACCGGGCCACCAGGACGGCCAGCACGGCGACCACGACGGCGAGGACCGCGAAGAGCACCCGTCCGGTGACGCCCATCCCGAAGAACCGGGTGGTCAGCCCTTGCAGGGACTGGTTGCCGACGTACTGCGGGCCGGAGGTCCCGGCGGGGATCCGGAAGGTCCAGAACCGCAGACTCTCGGCGGGCAGCACGATGACACCGATCAGCGTCGCCACCCCGAAGGCGGCCGCACTGGTCCAGGCCATCCGGGCCCGCCGGGCGAACAGCGCGAAGACACCGAACAGGGCCGGGAACAGCTTGATCGCCGCGGCGACGCCGATGCCGACGCCGCGGGGCCAGCGCCGGCGGTGGTCCGGCAGCAGGTCGAGCACCACCAGTGCCATCAGCAGGGTGTTGACCTGCCCGTAGCCGAGGGTGGTCCGCAGCGGCTCGATCGCCACCAGGGCACCGGCCCCGACCAGCCCGAGGGTCCAGCCCCGCGGCACCCCGCAGCGGCGCAGCACCGACTGTTGGGCCCAGATCAGCAGGGCGATCCACAGCAGGCGCCAGAGCCACTCCGGCCCGAGCGCCAGCGGCAGCATCACGATGGCGGCGAACGGCGGGTAGATGTACGCGAGGTTCCAGCCCGGGCTCAGCACGTCGTAGATACCCTTGCCGTCCACCAGTGACTGGACCCCGAAGCGGTAGACCCCGAGGTCGATCATCGCCGGGTCCCAGGGCCACAGGTGGCCGCCGGTGATGACGAACGGCGCCAGCAGCACGGCCACCACGAACGGCAGACCGTACTCGACGGCGAAGCGGGCGACCCGGCCCTGCGGGCGGACAGATGTGGTCACGGAGGCCTCCTGATCGATGACCGCGTCCCGCCCCGCCCCGGCCGGGTCCTCGACGCGGGCGGCGGTACGGCCGGGGCCCGGGGCGGTACCGGTACCCGGGGTAGAGCCCGTACCCGGCGCGGAACCGGTACCCGGGGCAGAACCCGTACCCGGCACGGAACCGGGGCCCGGGGCAGAACCGGGAGCAGAGCCGGTGGCCGTCACAGGGCGTTCCGCAGGGGTTCGCCGGCGGCCCAGCGGCGCAGCTGGGCACCGATGAGCGCATCGGCCCGGGGCTGGAAGGCGTCCGACCAGCCACCCACGTGCGGGGTGATCGTCACCCCGGGGGTGGTCCACAGCGGATGGTCGGGCGGCAGCGGTTCGGGCTCGGTGACGTCCAGGGCGGCGCGCAGTCGCCCGCTCGCACACTCGGCGACCAGCGCGTCGGTGTCCACCACCCGGCCGCGGGCAGTGTTGACGACCAGGGCACCGTCCGGCAGCAGGGCCAGGGCCTCGGCGTCCAGCAGGCCCTCGGTCTGCTCGGTGAGCGGACAGATCACGAACACCACGTCGGTCTGCGGCAGCAGCGCGGGCAGGTGCTCGAAGGGGTGCACGTACGGTTCGCCGGTGTTGAGGTCGCCGGTGCGCTCGTGGCGGGCGACCAGGGTGATGCCCGCGGTCTCGAAGCCCTCCAGACGGCGCCTGATGGCGTGCCCGATCCGTCCGTAGCCGAGGATCAGCGCCCGCCGGTCGGCCAGCGAGCGGCTGGCCGACGGCTGCCAGCGCAGCGCGGGATCGGCGGCGTTGCGGGCGTACACGTCGATCGAGCGGAGGTTGGCCAGGGCCAGCGCCAGGGCCAGCTCGGCGGTGGCGGTGTCGTGGATGCCCGCGCCGGTGCACAGCGTCACCCCCGGCGGGACCAGCGCCAGCAGGTGCTCGTAGCCGGCCATCAGCGACTGGACGATCCGCAGCCGCGGCATGTCGGCGGTCCGGGTCAGGCCGGCGGCGCCCGACAGGTACGGCAGCACCAGGAACTCCACCTCCGACATCGTCTCCGGCCAGTGGATCTCGTCACCGCGGCAGTCGCCCTCGGTGAAGAAGTCGACGTCGATCCCCTCGGGGATCGGGCCGATGTGCGCCTCCGCGTCGTCCCGGTCCACGTACGGCAGCCATGCGCAGCGCCCCATCATGCCCTCCTCACCGTGTGGCCCGCCGCGGCGAGCGCGTCCTTGACCTCACCGACGGTGAGGGTCCCGAAGTGGAAGACGCTCGCCGCCAGGACGGCGTCCGCCCCGGCGTCGGCGGCCTCGACGAAGTGCGCCACGGTGCCCGCGCCACCCGAGGCGATCAGCGGGACGTCGACCGCGCGGCGGACGTCGGCCAGCATCGGCAGGTCGAAACCGGACGTGGTGCCGTCGGCGTCCATCGAGTTCAGCAGGATCTCCCCCGCGCCGAGGTCGACGCCCTGCCGGGCCCACTCGACGGCGTCCATCCCGGCCGAGGTGGTGCCGCCGTGGGTGGTGACGCCGTAGCCGGACGGCATCCCGGCCTCCCGGCGGGCGTCCACCGACAGCACCAGCACCTGGTTGCCGAAACGCTCGGTGATCTCCCGGATCACCTCGGGCCGCCGGATCGCGGCGGTGTTGATCGACACCTTGTCCGCCCCGGTCCGCAGCAGGACGTCGACGTCCTCGACCGAGGAGACGCCCCCGCCGACGGTGAGCGGGATGAAGACCGTCTCGGCCGTCCGCCGGACGACGTCACGGGTGGTCTCCCGGCCCTCCCGCGACGCCGAGATGTCGAGGAACGTCACCTCGTCGGCCCCCTCGCGTCCGTACAGGGCGGCCAGTTCGACCGGGTCGCCGGCGTCGCGCAGGTTGCGGAAGTTGACCCCCTTGACGACGCGTCCGTCGTGCACGTCCAGGCACGGGATCACGCGGATGGCAACACTCATGGGCGCCAGCCTAGCCGTCCTCGCCCTCCTCCTCGGGGGCCGAGATGGCGGCGGCCACGACACCGCGCTGCATCCGGTGGCGCACCTCGTGACAGGTCTCCCGCAGGTCGCCGGGGCCCGATCCGGTGGCGACCTGGTCGGCGAGGTCGACGACCATCCGGGCCCAGCGGACGAAGTCGCCGGCGCTCATCTCGGCGTGGTCCAGCACCTCGGCCAGCGCCAGCCCGGCGCACCAGTCGAACGCGGCCCGGGCGAACCCGGGTGGCAGCTCGATGATCGACTCCAGCCGGGCGTCGCGTTCCACCAGGGAGATCCGCCGGGCGATCCGGCCGACCCGTTCGTACGCCTCATGGCTGGGCAGGTCAGGCATCCGCTGCGACCGGTGCTCATCGCCCCGCCGCGGCTGGTAGGTGAAGACCGACAGCACCGCGGCCAGCTGGGGGGCCGACAGGCCGTCGAGAACGCCGTCGCGGATGCACTCGGCGACGACCAGGTCCGCCTCGGAGTAGATCTGGGCGAGCGTACGGCCCTCCCGGGTGACCTCCAGGTCGTCGGTGCCGGTGGCCCGGACGTAGCCGAGGGACCCCAGGACGGTGCAGATCTTGTCGAACCGGTCGGCGATCGACCGGGTCCGGCGGGCGACCTGGTGCTCGATCTGGCGGGCGTCGCGCTCGGCCCGTAGCGCCTTCTCCGCCCACCGGGCGTGCGTCTCCCGGTCCGGGCAGGCATGGCAGGGATGCTCGGCCAGGTCGTCGCGCAGATCGGCGATCCGGGCCCGCTCCTTGTCGTTGAGCGAGCCCTCCGCCCGTACCGGCCGTGGCGTGGTGTCGAGCTCGTCGAGGCGCTGACGCAGCGCCGCGCCGAGGCTGTGCCGGTGCGAGGGGTCGCGGGACTGGAAGTGCTTCGGGATCCGGACCTTGCCGGCCACCTGCGGCAGGGCCGGGAAGTCGGTCAGGGACAACCGCCGCACCTGACGGTCCGGGGTCATCACGGTCGGTCGGGGGCCCTGTTGGGCGTCCAGGTGGGCATTGTCGAGGACGACCACCCAGCCCTGGGTGCGGCCGCTCGGCACCCGGACGATGTCGCCGGGGCGCAGGGCGGCCAGGACGCGTTCGGTCTCCTCGCGCCGCAGCTCCTTGTCCTGCCGGACCGCGGCGGTCTCGATCCGGTGGATCTCGTCGCGGAGCCGGGCGTACGCCATGAAATCGCCGAGATCGCACGCGGCCTGGGCGGCGAGATCCGCGTAGTCCCCCGAGCTGCGCGCGAGCCGGCGGGCCAGACCGACGACCGACCGGTCGGTCTGAAACTGGGCGAAGGACAGCTCCAGGACCGTACGCACCTGGCCGCGCGGCATCCGGTTGAGCATGTTGACGGCCATGTTGTACGTCGGGCGGAAGGCGGAGCGCAGCGGGTAGGTGCGCTTGCTGGCCAGGCCGGCCACCGCCCGCGGGTCCATCCCGGGCTGCCAGACCACCACGGCGTGTCCCTCGACGTCGATGCCGCGCCGCCCGGCCCGGCCGGTGAGCTGGGTGTACTCCCCCGGCGTGATCTCGACATGGGCCTCGCCGTTGTACTTGACCAGCTTCTCGATCAGCACCGAGCGGGCCGGCATGTTGATCCCCAGGGCGAGGGTCTCGGTGGCGAAGACCACCTTGACCAGCCCCGCCTCGAAGCACTCCTCGACACACTCCTTGAGCGCCGGCAGGACGCCGGCGTGGTGCGCGGCGACGCCGCGGAGCAGGCCGTCGAGGAACGACTCGTAGCCCAGGGCGTGCAGATCGTCGTCGCTGAACCCCTCGACGTGGCGCCGCGCGATCGCGAGGATCGCCGCCTCCTCGTCGGGCTGGGTGAGGTGCACGTGGGCGGCCTGCAGCTGACGGACCGCGGCGTCGCACCCCTGCCGGGAGAAGATGAAGACGATCGCCGGCAGCAGGTCGGCCCGCTCCAGCACCCGGACCACCTCGGCGCGGTGGGCGGGCCGGTAGCGCGACCGTTCCTGGTGCTCGCGTGCGGCGCCACCGCCGTAGCGGGTGGCGGCGGCGTTCCGCTTGCCCTTGCCGGAGCGGCCCCGGGGACGTCGTGAGTCGTCGCGGACCGCCCGCGACTCCTCCTTGGCGATCCGCACCAGCGCGGGGTTCACGTCGTACGTGGCGGCGCGGTCCTCGAGGTCGGCGGTGGGCGCGACGTCGGCGAAGAGGTCGGTCAGCCGATTGCCGACCAGCACGTGCTGGTAGAGCGGCACGGGGCGGCGCTCGGAGACCACCACCTCCATCTCACCGCGCACCTCGCCGAGCCAGCTGCCGAACTCCTCCGCGTTGGACACCGTGGCCGACAGGCAGACCAGCTGCACCGAGTCGGGCAGCCCGATGATGATCTCCTCCCACACCGGGCCGCGGAACCGGTCGGCGAGGTAGTGCACCTCGTCCATCACCACGAAGCCGAGACCGCGCAACGTCGGCGATCCGGCGTACATCATGTTGCGCAGCACCTCGGTGGTCATCACCACCACCTGGGCGTCCCCGTTGACGGAGGAATCGCCGGTCAGCAGCCCCACCTTCTCGGCGCCGTAGCGGTCGACCAGGTCGTTGTACTTCTGGTTCGACAGGGCCTTCAGCGGAGTCGTGTAGAAGGCCTTGCGCCCCTGCGCGAGAGCCAGGTGCACGGCGAACTCGCCGACGATCGTCTTGCCGGCGCCGGTCGGCGCGGCGACCAGCACCCCGGAGCCGCTCTCGACGGCCCGGCAGGCCTCGACCTGGTAGTCGTCGAAGTCGAAGCTGTAGTCGTCGGCGAATCGCCGCAGCTGCGGGTATGCCTGCTGGTGCCGGAAGCGGGCGTACGCCTCGGCCGGGGAGAGGTCCTCAGCTTCTGCCATGCCCCGAAGATAGCGCGGGGACGACGCCGTGGCGGGCCGGCCCGTACCGCTCAGTGCCCCCGGCGCAGCATCGGCGTGCGGGGTGCCGGGGTGAAGATGGTGAGCGCGTCCGGCGCGGCGGTGACGGTGAGCGGCACCGGGCCCAGTTCGTCCCCGTCGGCCATGCCGTAGAGGCCGTCGCCGTCGATGACGACCTCCCGGGCCCTGAGCTGCTCCACCGCGGGATCACGGACGAAGGCGCCGGTGAACAGGGCGGGTAGCAGTCGGATGAAGGTCCCCCTGCTGACCGGGTGCACGATGGTCAGGTCGAGCAGCCCATCGGTGACGTCCGCGTCGGGACAGATCGCCATGCCACCGCCCAGGTAGCCGGCGTTGCCGACGGCGACCAGGATCGCGGGGATGTCGCGGCGTTCGCCGTCGATGACCAGCCGGTACGCCAATGGTTCGAATTGCGCCAGCTGGACGGTCGCCGACCAGGCGTACCGCAGCCGCCCCCGCGGGAAGGTCGTCCGGTTCGCCCGGAGGTTCACCAGGGCGTCGAAGCCGGTGGAGACGACCGAGACGACGTGCTCCTGCGACCCGTCGTCGGGGCCGCGGTCGACCAGGCCACCGGTCACCCGGGCCAGGTCGATCCGTCGGGTGGCGCCGCGCACCACCAGGCGCGCCGCGGCCACCGGATTCGCCGGCGGCAGCCCCAGGCCACGACAGGAGTCGTTGCCGGTGCCGGCCGGGATCAGGCCCAGCGGGACGTCGGTGCCGGCACAGGCGTTCGCCCCCAGGTGCATCATCCCGTCGCCCCCCATCACCAGCAGGGCGTCGCCGCGGCGCTCACCCTCCCCCGGCCGGGCAGCGGCGACAGCCCGTCGGCAGTGGGCGGTGGCCTCGACGAAACCGGCGGCGAGGTGGACGCGTACGTCCACCCCCGGCATCGACGTGACCAGCTCGGTGACCACCTTCGGCAGCAGTTTGCGCGCACGGCCCAGCCCGGCACTGGGGTTGACCACCAGGGTCAGGACGGGGGCGTCGTCAGTCACCGACGCTCCCCGCCGCGGCCTCCTCGGCGGCGAGGCGGGCCCCCTTGCGCCGATCGTTCACGCGACAGATGATCTCCGCCGCCACGTACAGCACTGTCATCGGCACCGCCAGGGCGAGCATCGAGATCGGGTCGGTCGACGGCGACGCGACGGCGGCGAAGACGAAGATGCCGACGATGGAGTAGGAGCGGACCGCCCCCAGCTGGACGCCGGTCACCACGCCGGCGAAGTCCAGCGCCACGATGACCACCGGCAGCAGGAACGCCAGGCCGAAGACCAGCATGATCTGGATCATGAAGGTGAGGAACGGCACCATCTCGACCATGTTCGCCACCGGCGAGTTCTGCGGGGTGAAGCCGAGCAGGACCACGATGCCCTTCGGCAGCACCCAGTAGCCGAGGGCGACACCGGCGAGGAACAGCGGGACGCCGGCGCCGATGAAGCCGATCGCCCATTTCTTCTCCTTGGCCAGCAGCCCGGGCGCGATGAACGCCCAGATCTGGTAGAGCCAGAGAGGGCTGCTGACGACGGTCCCGGCGATCGCCACGATCTTGATGGCCAGCGTCATCGGGGCGGCGACGCCGGCGTTGACGACCATCACCTCCTGGCCGGGTCGGGACTGGTTGATCTGGTGCAGCGCGGCCATGTACGGACGCAGCAGGAACGCGTACAGATCGTTGTAGAAGAAGGCCATCACGGCCATCCCGACGAGCACGAGGACGACGATGACGATCACCCGGTAGCGCAGCTCCCGGAAGTGGTCGACCAGTGTCATCCGGCCGTCCTCGGACATCTCCGGTGGACGCAGCCAGGCGAGGCGCCGCTTCTTCAGCGGCGCCCCCTCCGGAGTCGCCCCGACCGGCCCGGTGGCGTCCGCCGCGGCGGATCGTACGGGGTCGAGCGAATCGGCCACGGGCTCAGTGGTCCTTCTTGTTCTCCGGGTCGACGATCTCGGCGTCGTGGACCTCCGCGGTCCCCTTCACCTCGTCGGCGGCAGGCTTCTGCTCGGCGTTGCCGACGGCCTTGGGGTCGGGATGGAGGTTCTTCGTCTCCTCCTTGAACTCACGGATGGCGCGGCCGGTGCTCTTGCCGAGGCCGGCGAGTCGGGTGCCGCCGAACATCAGCAGCACGATGGCCAGGATGATGAGCAGCTCGGGGCCGCCGAGTCCTGCCAGGGAGAGGGGGGACATAGGAACCTCTGTCTCGTTCAGTGACGGTGCATGGCGTCTCGGGGACCGAAACCGCCGAAGTCGGGTTCGAACTCCAGATCCACCTGACCCGATGGTACGCGCTCCGCGTCGGGGTCCGACGCCCCCTCCGGCCCCGCGCGGGGGCCATCGACGGGGAGTGGCGCGAGTCCGTCGACGAGGCTGAGAATCTCCTCAGCCTGACGCCCGACCATCTCGACCTCGCTGAGCAGGTCCTGGGCCTTGTGCCACATCCAGACCGCGTAGGCGACCAGGCCGACCAGCCCGAGCACCGCGATGCCGACGAACACGAGCACCCAGATCATGAAGGAGACCCTACCCGACCCGTACGGCGGGATCGGCCGCCCGTCCCGGGGCCCTCGCCGCCGGGGCCGGGAGCCCGGTAGAGGGCGAGGGTGGCCCGGGCCCGCTCCAGCGCACCCTCGCGCGCCTCGGCAGGGTCGAGCAGCACGACGTCGGCGCCGCAGCGCAGCAGCAGCCCGGTCAGCCAGGTCGGGTCGAGCACCCCGAGGGTGACCAGCAGGTCCCCGTCGGCGGGATCGCGGCCGGCCCGGGCGGCATCGGCCGCGGTGGCCGGTCGGACCTCGGTGGTCGGGTAGTACTCGACGAGCCAGCCCGCCGCGCGGCGTACCCACAGGGTGATCTGGTCCGCCTGCTCGAGGCGGTGGATCCAGCTGGGTCCGCTCTCGATGTCGCCGTGGTCGAGCGCGGCCCGGGTGAGCACGGTGGCGGCGCGGATCCGGTCCATCCGGAAGGATCTCCGGTCGGCCCGGTCGAGGTCCCAGGCCTCCAGGTAGTGGTAGCCGTCGACGACCTTGGTGGTGAGCCCGTCGACCGTCCGCCGGCTGGCCCGTCCCTGCGCGTCGACGTAGTCGAGAGCCAGGCTGCGCCGCTCCTCGAGGGCCCGGGCCACCGCATCCCGTACCTCGGGGGTGGCGGAGGAGACCGACAGCCGGAAGAGGTCCGCGGCGGCCGCGTGTTCCCCGGCGGCGCCGGCGATCTTCGCGGCGGCGGAGGCGATCACCTGGGCCGTACGGCCGGTGGAGGTGTCGGCGAGGACGCGCAGCCCCACCAGAAGCGTGACCGCCTCGTCCGGGCTGAACCGGGCCGGCCGGGTCGGGGCGTTGTCGAGCGAGGGCCGGATGATCCCCTGGTCGAGGGCGTCGAAGTCGACGTCGAGCAGGTAGAAGCCGAGCTGACCGGGCACCTCGCACATGGTCAGCAGGCGGACGTCCTCACGGGCCTGGCCGGCGCTCACGCCGAACTCCCGGGCCACATCGTCGACCGTCGTCTCGTCCTGGCCGCGCAGCCAGGTGCTGAGGGCGAGCAGCCGGGGGACCTGTTCAGCGGCGGTCGTCATGGCCGTCCCCTCCTTCCACCAGCGCGGTGAGGTGGTCCACCAGCTCGGCCCGCAACGCGGGCGGGGACAGCACGACGACATCGGTGCCGAGCATCGCCAGCTCCCCGACGAAGCCCTTCCGGTACGGGTACTCCACCCGCCAGGCGCGGTAGCCGGCCGGGGCGGGGTCGTCGACCGGGGTGAGCTCCCGGTGCAGGGCGGCCTCGCGCCCGGGCCGGACGGCGATGACGGCCTCGTTGCGGGCCTGCACCGTCGACACCTCCTCGGCCAGCCGGCTCACCGCGTCCGGGTCGGGCTCGGGGAAGGCGAAGTTCGACGCGCCTGCCTTCACCGTGCCGCGGATCCTGGCCAGCTTGAACTTCCGGGTGGCGCGCCGGTCGGTGTCGGCCCCGAACAGGTACCACTGGCCGTGCGCCATCGTCAGACCCCACGGCTCGACGTGGCGGGTGCCACGATCGGCGTAGTCGAAGGTGACCCGGCGCCGATTGGTGATGGCGTCGCGCAGCACGGTCAGGCCGCGGGTGGCCTCCGGCCGCGTCTCGGCGACGTCGCTGGGGGTGAACAGCGTGGCCAGTGCCTCGGTGTCCGGCTCGACCCCGATCGAGCGCAGTTTCATCAGCGCTCGCTGTGAGGAGGCGGCCATCCCGGCCTCCCGCCAGCTGCGGGCGGCCAGGGCCACGGCGGCGGCCTCCTCGGGGGTGAGGTCGACCGGGGCGAGGGCGAACTCCCCCACCCTGATCCGGTAGCCCTCCTCCTCGCCGACACCGCTGGTCTCGATCGGCAGGCCCATCTCGACGCGCAGGGCGCGCTTGTCACGCTCGAAACTCTGGTTGAAGGCGGCGTCCGACAGTCCGGCGTAGCCCTCGACCAGGGCACGGATCCGGGCCTTCGTCAGCGGTTGGGGGGCACCCAGCAGCAACATGGTCAGCACGACCCGCCGTTCGGCGTTGCTGGGCGCCATGGCCACTCCTCCGTCCGCCCGTCTACCCTCGTGCCTGCGAGACTAACAGTCGCCATGACGACCACCGGGGAGGAGCCGCCGATGACCACTCCGGATCAGCCGGGCCCGGTCGGCCGGGGGGCGGGGCGGTTCGCCCCGAGCCCGACCTCGGACCTGCACGTCGGCAACCTGCGCACGGCCCTGCTGGCCTGGTTGTTCGCGCGGCATTCGGGGCGGCGCTTCCTGGTCCGGATCGAGGACCTGGACACCGCCCGGGTCGCCCACGACCCCGCGGTGGCCGCCCGGCAGCTGGCGGATCTGCGCGCACTCGGCCTGGACTGGGACGGCGATGTCGTCCGCCAGTCGGACCGGCTCGCGGCGTACGCGGCGGCGGTCGACCGGCTGACCGAGGATCCCGGCACCTACCCGTGCTTCTGCACCCGGCGCGAGATCGCCGAGGCGGTCAGCGCGCCGCACGCCCCGCCCGGCGCCTACCCCGGCACCTGTCGGCGGCTGACCGCGGAGGACCGGGCCCGGCGGGCGGTCGAGCGCCGGCCCGCAGTGCGGGTCCGCGGCGGGGACATCACCGTCGAAGTGGTCGACGAGCTGGCCGGCCGGTGCTCCGGGACGGTTGACGACTTCGTGCTGCGCCGCAACGACGGGGCGTACGCGTACAACCTCGCCGTGGTGGTGGACGACCTCGCCCAAGGGGTCGACCAGGTGGTACGGGGCGACGACCTGCTGGCGTCCTCCCCGCGGCAGGCCTGGCTGACCGAGCGCCTCGGGGGCCGGGTGCCGACGTACGCGCACGTCCCCCTGGTGGTGAACCGGCAGGGCCGCCGGCTGGCCAAGCGCGACGGCGCGGTGACGCTGGCCGACCTGGCGGCCCACGGGACGCCCGCGGCCGCTGTCCGGTCCCGGCTCGCCGTCTCGCTCGGCCTGGCCGAGCCCGGGGAGCCGGTCACCCCGGCGGATCTGCTGGCCCGCTTCGACCCGGCTACGCTCCCCCGTACCCCATGGGTGTGGGACGCCGACGGTCGGCGACCCTCGGCCGAGCGGCCCGAGCACCCAGCCGTCGAGCGGCCCGAGCCCCCAGCCGGCTCGGTCGGTCGGCCCGGTGACCCGGCGGACCCGGTCGGCCCGGGGAACAGCCCGAGCGGCCCGGAAGCTCAGTAGACCTGGAGGATGTCGACCACGTAGACGAGGGTCGCGCCGGCGGGGATGCCCTGGTCCGGCGAGCCATCGGGATAGGCCTGCGACGGCGGGACGACGATCAGGATCCGGCTGCCGACCGGCTGGCCCTTCAGCGCGGTCTGCCAGCCCTTGATCAGGTCGGACAGCGGTCCGGACTCCGGCGCAGCCGGCACCTGCTGGCCGTTCACCATCTTCGCCGCATACGTGTCGGCGATCTGCTTGGACCCGTCCCACAGCCAGCCCCGGTAGTTGACCACGACGGTCGAGTCGGTCGCGACCTTGTCGCCTGTGCCCTTGATCAGTGGCTGCACCACCAGCTGGCTCGGGGCGGCGCCGGCGGGGATGGAGATCCGGGGATCGTTCAGGGCACCGCTGACGGTCGGCTGTCCCGACGGCTGGGTGACCTTGTCACCGGAGGGCCCGCTGAGCGGGACGCTGACGATGTCGACGACGAAGACGAGGGTGTCGCCGACCTGGATGCCGGCCTGTGCGATGCCGCCGCTGGAGTCATAGCCGTCCTTGCCGGGCATGGCGATCAGCACCCGGGAGCCCTGCTTCTTGCCGACCAGGCCCTTCGAGAAGCCGGGGATCACGCCGTTGAGTTTGAACGACGTGGGCTTGCCGTTGGCGTACGAGGCGTCGAAGACCTGACCGGTCCGGCCGTTGAGACCCTGGTAGTGCACGGTGACGGCCATGTCGGCGGTGACCTCGGGGCCGCTGCCCTCGATCAGCACCTTGGACTGGGTCTCGGCGACGGTGAACGGAGCGAACTTCACCGTCGGCGACTCGCCGAACCTGCCTTCCACGCTCACCCCGTCCAGGTTCGCGACCTGGGCCGGTTCGGCGGCCGCCGAGGCCGACGCGCTCGGCGAGGCGGACGGGGCGGCCGGACCGCCGGCGGAGCAGCCGGCCAGCCCGAGGCCCAGGGCCAGGACCGAGGCGACCAGGGCCGGGCGCGCGGCACGGCGGCGCCGGAGCGTACGAGCGGGACGGGGCGGCAGGTAGTCCATCACGTCGGGCAGCCTACCGCGACGGGTCACCGCGGCCGGTCACCGCGACGGGTCACCACACCGGTTCGGCCAGCGAGGCGATCAGGGCGTCTACCCGCTCGTCGGTGTCGCGGAACGGGTCACGCAGGGTCAGCGCCCGGGTCCGATTGCCCCGGTTGACCCGCAGGTGCATCCAGTCGGCGAGGTAGTCCACCCCGGCCCCCCGGGCGGCATCGATGAACGCCCCGCGGAGCCGGGCCCGGGTCGGCGGTGGCGTGGTCAGTGCCAGGTCCACCGCAGCCTCGTCGACCACGCGACTCACCTCTCCATGGGCGTCGAGCAGCCGGAACAGCCCGCGCCCCTCGGCGATGTCGTGGTAGGCCATGTCGAGCTGCGCCAGCCGTGGACTGTCCAGCGGCAGGCCGTGCCGGTCGGCGTAGCGGGTCACCAGCCGGTACTTGATCGCCCAGTCGATGTCGCGTGACAGGGTCGCCAGGTCACCGGCCTCGACGGCGACGAGCGTACGTTCCCACAGCGCCAGCGCCTGCTCGAGCGAGGGCGGGAACGGCCCCAGCCGGTCGCGGTGGTCGAGGACCGCCTGCAGGTAGGCCCGCTGGAGGTCCAGCGCCGTCGTGGTCCGGCCGTCGGCCAGACCGACCGGGGTGCGGCCGGTGATGTCGCGGGAGATCTGGCGGATGGCCAGGTTGGGGTTGTCGAGGGTGAGGTCGGGCAGCGCCACCCGGGCCTCGACCAGCCGCAGCACCAGTTCGGTCGCGCCGACCTTGAGCAGGGTCGTGGTCTGGGACATCGAGGAGTCGCCGACGATGACGTGCAGCCGGCGGTAGAGCTCGGGATCGCCGTGCGGCTCGTCGCGGGTGTTGATCATCGGCCGGGACCGGGTGGTGGCCGAGGAGACGGTGTCCCACATCTGGTCGGCCCGCTGGCTGAGCTGGAACACGGTCGGCCGGTCCGCGGCGGAGGCATGGTCGGGCCGCTCGTGGAGCCCGGTCCGGGACAGGTGGCCGGCGCCGGCGATCAGCTGGCGGCTGACCAGGAACGGCAGGATGACCCGGTAGTAGCGGTTGATGTCGACGGCCCGGTCGACCAGGTAGTTCTCGTGGCAGCCGTACGAGTTGCCGGCCGAGTCGACGTTGTTCTTGAACAGGAAGATGTCCACCGGGGTGCCGTCGGCCGCGAGCTGGTCGGTGGCGAGCCGGCGCAGGTCCTCGACCAGCCGGTTGCCGACCGCGTCGTGGGCGATCAGGTCGTGCAGATCGTCGCATTCAGCGGTGGCGTACTCAGGGTGCGAGCCGACGTCGAGGTAGATCCGCGACCCGTTGCCGAGGAAGACATTGCTGGAGCGGCCCCAGGCGACCATCCCGCGGAACATCTGCCGGGCGATCTCCTCCGGCCCGACCCGCCGGTCGCCCCGGGGACGGCTGGTCAGTCCGTACTCGGTCTCCAGCCCGTAGATCCGCCGGGTCCGCGCCTCGCCCGGCTCCGTCCTCGTCATCCCTGACCCCTTGTCACTTCCGGACCCTCGTCACACCCCGAGCACCCGGTCCTGCCGGCACGCTGGTCGCCGCCGGCCCCGTCACGCCTGACGCCCGGCGGACCCGGAGCGGTCGGCCCCGGAGCCCGTCACCCGGCTCACATCCCGACCAGGTCGAGCAGCTTGCCCAGTTCCTCGTGGGTGAGGTCACGCATCTCGCCCGGCTGGAGGCGGCCGAGCCGCACCGGCCCGACGGCGATCCGGGTGAGCTTCTGCACCGGGTGTCCGAAGGCCTCCATCATCCGCCGGACCACCCGGTTGCGCCCCTCGTGCAGGGTGATCTGCAGCAGCGTCGCGTCCGGCAGGGTCTGCATCACCTTCACCTTGTCGGGGCGCACCGGCCCGTCCTCGAGGGTGATGCCGCGCTGGATCCGCTTGAGGGTGTGCGGTGACACCTGACCGAGCACCTGCGCCACGTACGTCTTGGGCACCTCGTACGACGGGTGGGCCAGCCGGTGGGCGAACTCCCCGTCGTTGGTGAGGATGATCAGGCCCTCGGTCTCGGTGTCGAGCCGCCCGACGTGGAAGAGACGTACGTTGCGCCGGTCGATGTAGTCGCTGAGCGTCTCACGGCCCTCGGGGTCATCCATCGTCGAGACGACGCCGCGCGGCTTGTTCAGCACGGTGTAGACGTGGCGGCGGGCGGTGGGGATCCGCGAGCCGTCGACCCGGATCTCGTCCTTCTCGGGGTCGACCCGGCGGCCCTGCTCGGTCACCAGCTCGCCGTTCACCTCGACCCGGCCGTCCCGGATCAGCTGTTCGCTGGCCCGGCGGGAGGCGATGCCGGCCTGCGCGAGGACCTTCTGGAGGCGGGTGCCCTCGTGCTCATCATCGGTCTCGGTCATCGGTCTCCTCCGGTGGGTTCGTTCTCGGTCGCGGCCGCTCGTGGCGACCGGGCGGCGGCGCCGCGTGGCGGGTGGGCCGGCGGGCCGGCGTGGGGTCAGGCCTCGAGGCGGGCGAGCACCTCGCGGGCCAGCGACCGGTAGGCCTCGGCACCGGGGGAGCTGGGCGCGTACGTGGTGATGGGTTCGCCGGCGACGGTGGTCTCAGGGAACTTGACGGTACGCCGGATGACGGTGTGGAAGACCTGGTCGCCGAAGGCGTCGACGACGGTCTGCAGCACCTCACGGGCATGCAGGGTGCGCCCGTCGTACATGGTGCCGAGCAGGCCGAGCACGGTCAGCCGCGGGTTGAGCCGGTCCTGCACCTTCGCGATGGTGTCGGTCAGCAGCGCCACGCCGCGCAGCGCGAAGAACTCACACTCCAGCGGGATCACCACGGTGTCGGCGGCCGTGAGGGCGTTGACGGTGAGCAGCCCGAGAGAGGGCGCGCAGTCGATCAGGATCACGTCGTAGCGGTCCCGCAGCGGGTCGAGGACCCGGGACAGGGTCAGCTCCCGGGCCACCTCGGAGACCAGCTGGATCTCGGCCGCCGACAGGTCGATGTTGCTGGGCAGGATGTCCATCCCCTCGACCGGGGACTCCGCGATGACGTCGTCGACGTCGACGCGGGAGCCGAGGAGGAGGTTGTAGATGCTCAGCTCGAGGGTGTGCGGGTTGATCCCCAGGCCGACCGACAGCGAGCCCTGCGGGTCGAGATCGACCAGCAGCACCTTGCGCCCGGTCTCCACCAGCGCGGCACCCAGGTTGATCGTCGTGGTGGTCTTGCCGACCCCGCCCTTCTGGTTGCACATCGCGATGATCGCGGCGTGCTTCGGGCCGGGCCCGGGCGGAGTGGGCTCCGGGAGAGCGGGCCAGGGCCGGCCGGTCGGGCCGAGGCCGGCCTCATCGGTGTCGGGTGCGTCGACGTCGAACAGTGCCGCGTCGCCCTCACGCGCCTCACCGAACCGATCCACGGAACCCCCTCGAGCTGTCGAAGCCAACACTACCCATGTCTAGCGGGCAACGGCGGTCAAGTCCAGCGCCACGGCGCGGCATGGGGCCGCGCCGACCGCCGGGACACTCGGCTCGGCGCCGGGGTCACCGGGCCCGCGGATGGGCCTCCGCATACACCTCGCGCAGGTGGTCGACGGTCACCAGGGTGTAGATCTGCGTCGTGGTCACCGAAGCGTGCCCGAGCAGCTCCTGGACGACCCGGACGTCGGCTCCCCCGTCGAGCAGATGGGTGGCGTACGAGTGCCGCAGGGTGTGCGGGGAGATCTCGACGTCCAGTCCCGCCGCGTCGGCGGCGCGCCGGATCACCTCCCAGGCGCTCTGCCGCGACAGCCGGGCCCCGCGGGTGTTCAGCAGCAGCGCGGGGTCACCGCTCCCCCGGGCCGCCAGCGCCGGTCTGCCCCGCACCAGCCAGGCCTCGACGGCGCGGGCGGCGTACGACCCCAGCGGCACCAGCCGCTCCTTGGATCCCTTGCCGAGCAGGCGCAGTGCGGTGGGCCCGTCGGCCAGGGCCGCCAGCGCCCGGGTCAGGTCGTCCACGTCGAGCCGGACCACCTCGGAGACCCGCGCGCCGGTGCCGTACAGCAGCTCCAGCAGGGCGGCGTCCCGCAGCCCCACCGGCGTCTCCCGGTCGGGGGCGGCGAGCAGCGCCTCCACCTGGGTCACGGTCAGTGCCTTGGGCAGGTGCCGCCCGGTCGCGGGCGGCCGGACGTCCGCGGCGGGATCGGCGCCGACCAGTCCCTCCCGCGCAGTGAACCGGTGGAAGGACCGGACCGCCACGACGGCCCGGGCCACCGACGAGGCGGCGAGCGGGCGGTGGTCCGCGTCGCCGGCGGACAGCTGCGCGGGAAATCCCCCGACGATCCCCTCGGTGATCTCCCCGGGGGCGCTGATGCCCTGCCCGCGCAGGTAGGCCAGGTAGCGGTCGAGGTCGCGGCGGTAGTTGCTCAGGGTGTTCGCGGACAGCCCCCGCTCGACCCCGAGGTGGGCCAGGAAGGCGGCCACCAGGTCGTCGAGCCCCTCCCGTGCGGCACGGCTCATCGTCGTCGACTCATCGCCACGGGCTCAGGCGAACGGGGCGCGGGCGAGGAATTCGTCGCGCAGCCCGCGGGCGGGCCACGGGGCATCGGCCGGGCGCAGCCGGTCCCAGCCGCCGGGCCGGGCCGCGGCGGCGGCCATCACCCCGGCGATCAGCACCGGGTTCTGCAGCCGGCCGTCGAGGACGGCCTCGATCACGTCCTGGAAGCCGGCCCGGACGACGTCCATCTGGGCCTCCTCGCCGTCGGCGACGAAACCGTCGGGGAGGGGCTCCTCGTGCAGGTCGCGGGCGAGGTAGATCCGGATGCTCTCCTGGCTGGCGCCGGGGGAGGTGAACATGTCCACCAGCACCCGCCAGTCATCGGCCCGCAGGCCGACCTCCTCGGCGAGTTCGCGTTGTGCGGCGGCGAGGTAGTCCTCCCCGTCGACGTCGAGCAGACCGGCCGGCGGTTCGACCAGGCGCAGGCCGGCGGGGTGGCGGTACTGGCGGACCAGGACCACCCGGTCGGCGTCGTCGAGCGCGATGACGCCGACCGCGCCCGGGTGGCGGATCCACTCCCGCCGCAGGTCGGCACCGGTCGGATCCACCACCTGGTCGCGGACGAGGTCGAACACCGCCCCCTCGCCGACCAGATGGCGGGAGCTGACCGGCCAGGCCATCGGGACGTCGCGCAGCTCGGCCGGATCAAGGGTGCCGCCCGCGGCGGGATCGAGCGTGCCGCCTGCGGCAGGGGCGAGACTGTCGGCGGCGGTGGGGCCGTCGGTCACCTCAGGCCTCGTCCTCGACCGGCAGTCGGTCGCTGTCCCGGCGCTGCAGCGCGGCCCGGACCAGGCCGGCGAACAGCGGGTGCGGGCGGGTCGGCCGCGACTTGAACTCGGGGTGGGCCTGGGTCGCGACGAAGTACGGGTGGATGTCCTCGGCGAGCTCGACGAACTCCACCAGGTTGCGGTCCGGGGAGGTGCCGCAGATCACCAGTCCGGCCTTCTCGAGGCGGTCCCGGTAGGCGTTGTTCACCTCATAGCGGTGCCGGTGGCGCTCCGAGACGTGCACCGACCCGTACAGCCGGGAGACCTGGGAGTCACGCTCGAGGGTGGCGTCGTACGCCCCCAGCCGCATGGATCCGCCCAGGTCGCCCTGGCCGGACACGATGGACTGCTGCTCGGCCATGGTGGCGATCACCGGGTCGGCGGTGTCGGGGTTGAACTCCGAGGAGTCGGCGCCGTCGATACCGGCCAGGTGGCGGGCGACCTCGATCACCATCACCTGCAGGCCCAGGCACAGACCGAGGATCGGGATGCGGTTCTCGCGGGCGTACTGGACGGCGCCGATCTTGCCCTCGACACCACGGATGCCGAACCCGCCGGGCACGCAGATGCCGTCGACGTCGCCGAGGTGCTCCGCCGCCCCCTCCGGCGTCTCACAGCTGTCGGAGGGCACCCACTTGACCGAGACCCTGGCCCAGTTGGCGAAGCCACCGGCACGCAGCGCCTCGGTCACCGACAGGTACGCGTCGGGCAGGTCGATGTACTTGCCGACCAGGGCGATGGTGACCGCTTCACGGGGCTTGTGGACCCGCTCCAGCAGGTCGTTCCACTTGGTCCAGTCGACATCACGGAACGGCAGGTTGAGGCGCCGGACGACGAAGACGTCGAGTCCCTCGTTGTACAGCACCTTGGGGATGTCGTAGATCGACGGCGCATCGGGGCAGGAGACGACCGCCTCCTCCTCGACGTCGCAGAACAGCGCGATCTTGTGCTTGATGCCACCGGGGATCTCACGGTCGGAGCGGCAGACGATCGCATCGGGCTGGATGCCGCCCTGGCGCAGCGCGGCGACGGAGTGCTGGGTCGGCTTGGTCTTCAGCTCACCGGACGGCCCGAGGTAGGGCACCAGGGAGACGTGCAGGAAGAACGAGTTGTCCCGGCCGACCTCGCGACGGACCTGACGGGCGGCCTCGAGGAAGGGCAGCGACTCGATGTCGCCGACGGTGCCGCCGATCTCATGGATGACGACGTCGACCTCGTCGCCGCCCATCCGCAGCATCTCGTCCTTGATCTCATTGGTGATGTGCGGGATCACCTGGACGGTGTCGCCGAGGTACTCACCGCGGCGCTCCTTGGCGATCACCGAGGCATAGACCTTGCCGGTGGTGACGTTCGCGTCGGCATTGAGGTTGCGGTCGAGGAAGCGCTCGTAGTGGCCGATGTCGAGGTCGGTCTCGGCGCCGTCCTCGGTGACGAAGACCTCACCGTGCTGGAACGGGTTCATCGTGCCGGGATCCACGTTGATGTACGGATCCAGCTTCTGCATCGTGACGCGGAGTCCGCGGGCGACCAGAAGGCTGCCGAGACTCGAGGCGGTCAGTCCCTTGCCGAGTGATGAGGCGACACCCCCGGTGACGAAGATGTGCTTGGTCTCGACATGATGCTGGTTCAGATTCGCGTGGCCCACGGACCTCCACCCTATCGGTTGGAGCGCCTGGCGACCAAAGATCCGTTCGAGGCCGGCTCGGCGGCCACGGCCAGGAGTTCCTCGGCGTGCGCCAGCGCGGTGTCGGTGGCGTCGATGCCGGCCATCATCCGGGCCAGCTCGCCGGCCCGGTCGGCCCGGGCGACCTCGCGGACACCGCTGGTGGTGATCCGGCCGTCGTCGGACTTCACCACGACGAAGTGCCGGTCGGCGAACGCGGCCACCTGGGCGAGGTGGGTGACCACCACGACCTGGGAACGCTCGGCGAGCCGCTTCAGCCGCCGGCCGATCTCGACCGCAACCGCGCCGCCGACGCCGGAGTCGACCTCGTCGAAGACGAGCGTCTGGTCGGGGCTGTCCGCCACGGTCACCTCGAGGGCGAGCCGGACCCGGGACAGCTCGCCACCGGAGGCGACCTTGCCGAGCGGTCCGGGCAGCGCGCCAGGGTTCGCAGCGAACAGGAACTCGATCGACTCCGCGCCCCAGGGGCCGGGCTCGCCGGGCTCCACGACGACGCTGAGCCGGGCATTGGGCATGGCCAGCGCTGCGAGCTCCTCGCGGACCGCCTCCTCCAGCCGTCGGGCGGCGGTGCCGCGGGCAGCGGTCAGCTCGGCAGCGAGACCGGAGAGCCTGGCGGTCAACCGACCGACCTCCGCCGCCAGCTCGCCGATCCGGTCGTCGGTGCCGACCAGCTCGTCGAGACGGGCACGGGAGGCGGTCGCCCAGGCCAGGACGGCGTCGGTGGTGTCGCCGTACTTGCGGTGCAGGCCCGCCAGGGCGGCCCGCCGGGCGGTGATCTCCTCCAGCCGTGCCGGATCGGCCTCCAGTCCGTCGAGGTAGCCGGCCAGGTCCGCACCGAGGTCGTTGAGCTGGTAGACGAGCTCGCGGGTGCGTGTCGCCAGCGACGCGGCCTGCGCGTCGGCCTCGGCGATCGACTCCAGAGCGTGCCGGGCGACGCCGACGAGGGCGGCCGCCCCCGGTGAGGTGTCGAAGTCGACCTCGTCGCCGTTGAGGGCGAGCGCTGCCTTCGCCGCGGCGACCCGCAGGTCGTCGACGGCCTGCAGCCGGGTGGTCTCGGCGACGAGTTCCTCGTCCTCCCCGGGCGTCGGGTCGACCGCGGCGATCTCGTCGAGGGCGTGACGCAGCATGTCGACCTCGCGGGCGCGTTCACGCGCCCGGGCCCGTAGGGTGTCGAGTTCGGCCGAGGCGGTGCGCCAGGCCTGCCAGGTGGCCCGGTAGTCGGCCAGGATCGCCCGCAGGGCGTCCCCGCCGAACCGATCGAGCATGTCGCGCTGGGTGTCGGGCAGCGCGAGCCTGATCTGGCCGGACTGGCCGTGGATGGTGATCAGCTCCTCGCTCACCGTGGTGAGTGAGGCGACCGGCACCTGGGCGCCCCCGACGTACGCCCGGGAACGGCCGGCGGCGCCGACGGTGCGGGCGAGGACGAGCTCCGGGTCGTCGTCGGGTTCGTCGAGGGCCCCGCCGAGGTCCTCGACGCGGGCGCGCACCGGGCCGGGCAGGCGGTCGAACCGGCCCTCGACCCGGGCCGTACGTTCCGTCCCGGCGCCGTCGCGTCGGACGATGCCGCGGGCCGCGCGCTGACCGAGCAGCAGTCCCAGGCCGCTGACGATCATCGTCTTGCCAGCGCCGGTCTCGCCGGTGACGGCGGTGAACCCGGGCGCCAGCTCGAGGGTCGCCTCGGCGATCACGCCGAGGTCACTGATCCGCAGTTCGTTGATCATGCCCCGTGCCGTTCCTCGGCCCTGTGCCGTTCCGCAACACCGGGCCGCTCATCGGCCCTGTGCCCTTCCTCAGCCCCCTGCCCCTCGTCAGCACCGCGCCGCTCATCACCATCACGCCGCTCGGCGGCCCCGCGCCAGCCCTCGATGTTCAGCCCGAACTTCCGGACCAGCCGGCCGGTGAAGTCGTCGGGCGCGATGCGGGCCAGTTGCAGACGGTGGGAGCCGCGGGTCACATCGAGCACGTTGCCGGGGGCGAGGTCGAACGAACGACGCCCGTCGAGCCAGACGATGGCGTTGTTCTGTTCGGCCCGCACCACCTGGACATGGACGTGCGCGTCGGCGGGCACCACCACCGGGCGGTTGAACAGCGCGTGGGCGCTCAGCGGGACGATGAGCATCGCGTCCACGCCCGGCCAGGTCACCGGACCGCCGGCCGAGAACGCGTACGCCGTGGAACCGGTCGGCGTGGAGACCAGGATGCCGTCGCAGCTCCACCGCGACAGCGGCTGGTCGTTGACGGCCACCACGGCCTCGAGCATCCGCTGCCGGGACGCCTTCTCCAGCGAGGCCTCATTGACGGCGAAGGACTCCCAGAGCACCGTCCCGGCGGGCTCGGACAGCACGCGCACCCGGGCCGTGAAACGCGACTCGGTGTGGTACGTCCGGTGGCAGACGGCCGCGACCACCTGGTCGATCTGGGAGGACTCGGCCTCGGCGAGGAACCCGACGTGGCCGAGGTTGACCCCGAGGATCGGCAGGTCGACCGACAGGGCCCACTCGACACCGCGCAGGATGGTGCCGTCGCCGCCGAAGACGACCACCAGCTCGCAGCCGTTCGTCCCGGCCTCGTCGATCAGGTCGGTCCGCAGGTCGGCACCGTCGAGGAACGGGGCCATCTCCCGGGCATCGGCCCGGGGCAGCACACAGGTGATGTCCTGGGCCCCGACCCCGTACATGAACTGCACCGCGGCCCGCACCGCCTCGGGCCGGTGCGTGTGGGTGATCACCGCGACGCGGCGCCCGCCGGCACCCTCCGCCGGGTCGGTGGCGCAGACGACGGGACCGGGGTGCGAGGTGCTCACCGGGCCAGCCTAAACGCAGCGGGAAGCATCGGGGCGCAGGCCGGCCCACGCGGCGATCATGGCCGCGGCGACGGCGAGCGCGCAGAAGGCCGAGACCGCGCTCCACCCGCCGATGGTGAACAGGTAGCCGCCGCCCCACCCCATCAGGGACGAGCCGGCATAGTAGAAGAAGTTGTACAGGGCCGTCGCCTGGGCCCGGCCCTCGGCGGCCATGATGCCGGCCAGGGCCGAGGCGATCGCGTGGCCGGCGAAGAAGCCGGCCGTCAGCACGACCAGGCCGACGATGATGACGGCGATGGACGGCACCCAGGTGAGGGCCAGGCCACCGAGCATCAGCCCGCCGGAGCCGAGCAGGACCGTACGCCGCCCGAACCGCACCGCGGCGCGGGTCGCCTGCTGGGACGACCAGGTGCCGGCCAGGTAGGAGAGGAACAGCAGCGAGGTGATCGTGGGCGACAGCGCGAACGGTGCCTGCTCCAGCCGGAACCCGAGGTAGTTGTACACGGTGACGAACGCGCCCATCAGGCAGAAGGCCTGGACGAAGACGGCCAGCATCCGCGGCCGGCGCAGGTGCGCGACGGCGCGTCGGGAGACGTCGAGCAGTGACGTACGCCGTGGGGTGAACCGCCGGGCCGGAGGCACGAGGACCGCGAACAGGACGGCGGCGACCGCACTGACGGCGATGACGGCACCGACCCCGACCCGCCACGAGCCGGTCAGATCGGTGACCGGGCCGGACACCAGCCGGCCGGACAGTCCACCGAGAGAGGTGCCGGAGATGTAGAGCCCGGTGGCGGCCGCCATCGAGGCCGCATGGGTCTCCTCGGTGATGTAGGCCACGGCGACCCCGGCGACCCCGCCCAGGCAGCCACCCTCCAGGAACCGCAGGACGACCATCAGCGGCAGCGAGGAGGTGAACGCGACGGCGGCCCCGATCACGGTGGCCAGCACGATCGCGATCAGCATCGTCCGGACGCGGCCGCGCCGGTCGGCCAGCCACGACCACGCCAGCACGGAGACGGCCAGCCCGCCGGTGGCCGCGGAGACGAGCAACGCCGCCTCGGCGGGCGCGACCTGCAGTCCGGAGCTGATCGCCGGCAGCACCGCCTGTGGGGCGTAGAGCTGGGCGAAGGTCGCGACGCCGGCGAAGAACATCGCGGCCAGGAGCCGGGTGAAGTCACGACTGCCGCGCCGGTGCCCGGCCCAGGTCGTACGGCCCGCCGAGGCTGCCATGTCGTCGGGATCGGCCGGTCCTACCACGTCACCGGGACCCGCCGGTCCGGGAGTGCCACCGGGCCTGCCCGTACCTTCCCCGCTCGAAGCGGCCTCGTCCGGGTCGTCGCGTGGTCCCTCCGGGTCGTCCCCTGGGCTGTCCGTGTCGTGCTCGCTCGTCCTGCTCACCTTCCGTTCCGCGCCAGGCGCAGGAAGTACTCGATGTTGCCCGCCGGGCCGGGCAGGCGGCTCGGGGCGCGCCCGGTCACCGTCCAGCCGAGTTCCTCAGCGGCCGTCGCCACACCGTCGACCGCCGCACGTCGCGCGCTCTCGTCGCGGACGACGCCTCTGCCGTCCAGCCCCTCGCGTCCGACCTCGAACTGGGGCTTGACCATGAGGAGAGCGTACGCCCGGGGGCCGGCCACCCCGGTGAGCGCCGGAAGCAGGTGGGTGAGGGAGATGAAGGAGACATCGGCGACGATCAGGTCGACCGGCCGGCCGTCGAGGTCGGCGAGGGTCAGCTCCTTGGCGTTGAGTCCTTCCCGGACCCGCACCCGGGGATCGTCACGGAGCTCGGGGACGAGCTGATCGTGACCGACGTCCACGGCGTACACCTCCGGGCAGCCGCGGACGAGCAGCACCTGGGTGAAGCCGCCGGTGGAGGCCCCGAGGTCCAGGGCGCGGGCGGGGATCGGGACCGGCAGGTCCTCGAGGGCCCCGAGCAACTTGTGCGCGGCGCGCCCGACCCATTCCTCGCGGTCGACGTCGAGATCGACGTCCTGCGCGACGGGGGTCGCCGGCCGGGTGACGGTCCGGCCGGCGAGCCTGACCCGCCCGGAGCGGATCAGTTCCTGGGCATGACTGCGGGAGCGGGCCAGGCCCAGCTCGGCCAGGACGCGGTCCAGTCTGCGGGCGGCCGGGGTCACCGACCCAGCTCCGCGGCCACCGCCTCCTCGACGGCGGACGGGTCGACGGCGCGGCCGGCGTCCCGGACGGACCAGACGAGACGGGCGGTGGCGCGGACGAGGTCGAGCGGGTCGCCGGCGGCCACGATGGTCACGGCGTCGTCGACGAGGCGTACGTGGGCCTCGCCGCAGCGGGCCCCGTCGCCGTCCGACGTCACCGTGGCAGCGGGCGCAAGGAGATCGCGCAGGTCGCGCCCGATGTGAGTGGGACGGTGTGCGGGGTCGGCGGCGAAGAGGTCCGCGGCGCGGTGGGTGCCGGAGAAGACCAACATGGTGTCCATGTCGGCGTTGCGTCCGCCGGCGATGTCGGTGTCGAGCCGGTCACCGACGAAGATCGGCCGACCCGCGCCCAGCCGTGCGGCAGCCGCCTCCATCAGCGGCTTCTCGGGCTTGCCCGCGGTCTGCGGATCGCCGCCGACGACCATCCGCACCACCGCGATCTGTGCCCCGGCGCCGGGTTCCAGCCCCCGGTCGGTCGGCCGGGTGGGGTCGGCGTTGGTGGCGAACCAACGCGCCCCGCGCTGCACGGCCAGCGCGGTCTCGGTGAGCACGGACCACGACAGGTCCGGCTCGTAGCCCTGGATGACAGCATCGGGGGCGTCCTCGGCCGACGTGGCGACGGTGAACCCGGCGGCCGCGACCTGGTCGGCGAGGGCGTCGGATCCGCAGACCAGGACGGTGGACCCGGCGGGCAGTTCCTGGCTGAGCATCCGTACCCCGGCCTGGCCCGCGGTGATCACCTCGGCCACGGTGCAGGGGATGCCGAGCCCGACGAGCTGGTCGACGACCGCTTCAGGGGCCCGGGCGGCGTTGTTGGTCACGAAACAGACCGGCACGGCGCGTTCCCGCAGTGCGGCGATGCCCTCGGCGGCACCTGGGACCGCCTGCGGCCCCAGGTAGACCACGCCGTCCAGGTCGAACAGCGCGGCGTCGTACTCCGAGATCACCTCACTCACCGGCCGCCCTGTCGTCCTTCGTCCTGTCCTGCTGTGTCTCGGGCGCCGGAGCGGTCGCATCGTCAGGGGTCTCGTCGTCCCCCTCGTCAGCCGCCTCCGGAGCCTCAGCCTCTGCGACCTCAGCCTCGGCGACCTCGCCCTCGACGCCCTCAGCCTCGACGCCCTCGCCCTCGACGCCCTCGACTGCCTCACTCTGGCGCTCAACATCTTCGTCTTCGTCTTCGTCTTCGAAGTCGAATTCGAGGTCGATACCGTCGAGCAGCTCGATCTGGTCAACCGCGTCGAGCTCACGGGCGGTGTCGAGCTCGTCCGCGATGGCGAACCACTCGCGGGCTTCCTCCGGCTGGTCATGACGCAGCAGCATCGCCGCGTACGCGTAGGCCAACCGCGCGTGTGCCTCGTGCGGGACCTCCTTCGACAGGTGGCCGAGGAACGACCGGAGGACCCGGAGGCCTTCCTTGGCCTGGCCGAGGTCCTCACGGGACCCTGCCTCGATGATCACCAGCTCGACACGACTGCGCTGGGTCATCTCCACCAGCTTCGCCTCGCGCACCAGCCGGAGCGCCTCCTCCGGACGGCCGAGAGCACGCTCGCAATCGGCCATCACCGGCAGATACGCCGAGTCACCGGTGAGTCGCCGCAGCGCCCGGTACTCGGTGAGTGCCACGGCGAAGTCCTCGGCCGCGTACGCCGTCTCGGCGACGGCTTCACGGACCAGCGGAAGCCGGGCACCCCGACGCTTGGCCGCCTGGGCGTGGCGCAGGGCGAGGGCGGGATCATCGTCGATGAGATCGCCGGCGGCCACCAGATGGGCGCTCACGAACTCCGCAGCGTCAGCCGACAGGCTGCGCAGCTCGGCGCGGACCTGCCGGGGCAGACGCGAGAGGTCCGCGTCCGTCGGCACCGGCGGCTCGTCCGCGGCCCGCTCGAGGCCCGGAGGCAGCGGCTCACGCTCCCGGTCGGAGCGGCCGCCCTGTCCCCGATCACGCTCGGGGCCGCGGCTGGACGGACCACGATTGCCGTAACCCGACCTGTCACGCCCTCGGTCACGATCTCCGCCCCGCCGGTCCCGGGAGTCCTGCCAGGTACGGTTCCCCTGCGCGCCGTCCCGGCCGCGTTCGGGACGCGATCCCTGGCGCATCTGGTCGCCGTGGTCACCCTCGCTACGCCGCATGTCCTCCGGCCGTCGGTATCCCCGACCGCCCTGGGGGCGCTCGCCGGACCGACCGCCGGCACTGCGTCCGCCACGGCCCTGCGACGATCCTCCACGCCCCGACCGACCGGAGTCGCTCTGCCATCCCTGTCGGTCACCGCGACCTTCGCCGCCCGCCTGCCCGCCGCTCGAGCGCGGACCCCGATAGCCACGGGAGCCCTCGTCACCGGACCGCTCACCCCGGTAGCCACCGGAACGACCACCCGATGAACGTTCGTCGCGCTGGCCTCCGGAACGCTGATCGCCCGGCCGGCCGCGGTAGCCACTGGAACGCTCACCCTCAGGCCGATCTCCGCGGTAACCGCCACGCTGCTGGCCACCCGAGCGCTGGTCACCCGACCGGCCGCGGTAGCCACTGGAACGCTCACCCTCAGGCCGATCTCCGCGGTAACCGCCGGACCTTCCGCCATCGGACGGTCGGCCATCGCGGCCGCGCTCACCTCCCGCTCGACCGCGGTCGTCACCGGGACGGCCGCCACGTCGATCGCCGCCGTAGCTGCCCCGCTCGCCTCCGCCGGAACGTCCGCCGCGACCGCCCTGACCGCCGCGACCACCTTGGCCGCCCTGACCGCCGTGGCCACCGCCACTGCGACCACCGCGACCGGGACCGCCCTGGTGTCCCCTGTTCTCGTCGCCCATGGCGAGTCCTTTCACAAAGAGTCCATAACGCAGCTGAGGCCGGCACCTCACGGTACCGGCCTCCAGCCGTTCCACCCGAAGGTGGTGTGTGTTGTCCGGCGATGTCCTAGTCTCCCACACACTCCCGTGTGCAGTACCATCGGCGCTGGAAGGCTTGACTTCCGGGTTCGGAATGTGACCGGGTATTTCCCTTCCGCCATGATCACCGTAACACTGTCGAAACAGTATCCACACTATTCAACTGTCACCCACCCACCCGCCAAGGGTGGTGATGGGCCAGGAACCGTGTTTGTGTTCCGGGAACAACATAGTGGACGCGAACAACCTTACCGCAGACATTGTGTCTTGACATGTTGGGTAAGCCCTCGGCCTATTAGTATCGGTCAGCTCCACCTGTTTCCAGGCTTCCACATCCGACCTATCAACCCAGTCGTCTACTGGGGGCCTTACCAAAAGTGGGAGTCCTCATCTTGAAGCGTGCTTCCCGCTTAGATGCTTTCAGCGGTTATCACTTCCCAACGTAGCCAACCAGCCATGCCCTTGGCAGAACAACTGGCACACCAGAGGTTGGTCCGTCCCGGTCCTCTCGTACTAAGGACAGCCCTTCTCAAGACTCCTACGCGCACAGCGGATAGGGACCGAACTGTCTCACGACGTTCTGAACCCAGCTCGCGTGCCGCTTTAATGGGCGAACAGCCCAACCCTTGGGACCGACTCCAGCCCCAGGATGCGACGAGCCGACATCGAGGTGCCAAACCATGCCGTCGCTATGGACGCTCGGGCAAGATCAGCCTGTTATCCCCGGGGTACCTTTTATCCGTTGAGTGACGGCGCTTCCACACGCCACCGTCAGATCACTAGTCCCGACTTTCGTCCCTGCTCGACCTGTCAGTCTCACAGTCAAGCTCCCTTGTGCACTTACACTCGACACCTGATTGCCAACCAGGCTGAGGGAACCTTTGGGCGCCTCCGTTACTCTTTGGGAGGCGACCGCCCCAGTCAAACTACCCATCAGGCACTGTCCCTGAACCAGATCATGGTCCGAGGTTAGATAACCAGAACAACCAGAGTGGTATTTCAACAATGACTCCACAACCACTGGCGTGGCCGCTTCAACGTCTCCCACCTATCCTACACAAGCTGTACCGATCACCAATACCAAACTATAGTAAAGGTCCCGGGGTCTTTCCGTCCTGCTGCGCGTAACGAGCATCTTTACTCGTAGTGCAATTTCACCGAGTTCGTGGTTGAGACAGTGCCCGAGTCGTTACTCCATTCGTGCAGGTCGGAACTTACCCGACAAGGAATTTCGCTACCTTAGGATGGTTATAGTTACCACCGCCGTTTACTGGGGCTTAAGTTCAGTGCTTCACCGAAGTTGACACGTCCCCTTAACCTTCCAGCACCGGGCAGGAGTCAGTCCGTATACATCGTCTTACGACTTGGCACGGACCTGTGTTTTTGATAAACAGTCGCTTGGGCCTGGTCTCTGCGGCCATCAACGCTCACCACGCAAGGCAGATCACGCATCCGGCCCCCCTTATCCCGAAGTTACGGGGGTATTTTGCCGAGTTCCTTAACCACGATTCTCTCGATCGCCTTAGTATTCTCTACTCATCCACCTGTGTCGGTTTAGGGTACGGGCGGCTCATGACATCGCTCACGAAGCTTTTCTCGGCAGCATAGGATCACCCACACCACCCCACAACGGGGCAGTGGCATCAGGTCTCAGACACACAAGGCACGGATTTACCTACACCTCGTCCTACACCTTTACCCTGGGACAACCACCGCCCAGGATGGGCTACCTTCCTGCGTCACTCCGTAGCTTGCCTACTACACGTCTGGGTCGCAGAGTCACCGAACCCCGCCACCCGAAGGTGCCATGGGAACGGCTTCCGTGCTCAGCATCGCGCGCCTCGGCAGGGTCGCCATTACACCGGTACGGGAATATCAACCCGTTGTCCATCGACTACGCCTGTCGGCCTCGCCTTAGGTCCCGACTTACCCAGGGCAGATTAGCTTGACCCTGGAACCCTTGGATATTCGGCGGACGGGTTTCTCACCCGTCATTCGCTA
>NZ_JAYFNG010000020.1:0-23976 GCF_034933565.1 Raineyella sp. | reverse complement strand
CCGCGGTGGGGCGGTCGCGGACGGGCGGTGACGCTCGCGGACGGCATGGACGGGCCGTTCAGCACCCCGATCGCCTCAGGCCAGCTTCTCCAGGATGATCTCGCGGACCCGGGCGGCGTCGGCCTGCCCGCGCATCTCCTTCATCACCGCACCGATCAGCGCCCCGGCGGCCTGGACCCGCCCACCGCGGATCTTCTCGGCGACGTCGGGGGCGGCGGCGATGGCCTTGTCGACCGCGGCGCCCAGCGCCCCGTCGTCCGACACCACGGCGAGACCACGCCGGGCGACGACCTGCTCCGGCTCACCCTCCCCGGCGATCACCCCGTCGTACACCTGGCGGGCCAGCTTGTCGTTGATCGTGCCGGCGTCGACCAGTGCCTGGACGGCGGCGACCTGGGCGGGGGTGACCCCCACCTCCTCGAGCGTGGTGCCGGCCTCGTTGGCGCGCCGGGCGAGCTCGGTGGTCCACCACTTCCGGGCCGACTGGGCGGTGGCCCCGGCGGCGACGGTCTGCTCGATCAGGTCGAGCGCGTCGGCGTTGACCACGTCACGCATCTCCAGATCGCTGAAGCCCCACGCGGCCTGCAGCCGGTTGCGCCGCTTGGTCGGGTGCTCGGGCAGGGTGGCCCGCAGCTCCTCCACCCACTCCCGGCTCGGGGCGATCGGCACCAGGTCGGGCTCGGGGAAGTAGCGGTAGTCCTCCGCCTCCTCCTTCGACCGACCGAAGGAGGTCTCGCCGAGGTGCTCCAGCCAGTTGCGGGTGCACTGCTCGATGGTCCCGCCGTCCTGCAGCACGGCGGCCTGACGCTGGATCTCGTACGTCACCGCACCCTCGATGGACCGCAGCGAGTTGATGTTCTTCGTCTCGGTGCGGGTGCCGAGCTTCTCCCGGCCCCAGGGGCGCAGCGAGACGTTGGCGTCGCAGCGCAGCGACCCTTCGTTCATCCGGACGTCCGAGACGCCGAGAGCGCGCATCAGGTCGCGGATCGTCTCGACGTAGCGCCGGGCGACCTCGGGGGCCCGGGCGCCGGCACCGATGATCGGCTTGGTCACGATCTCGATCAGCGGCACCCCGGCGCGGTTGTAGTCGATCAGCGAGTACTCGGCGCCGTGCAGCCGGCCGGTCTCGCCACCCAGGTGGGTGAGCTTGCCGGCGTCCTCCTCCATATGGGCCCGCTCGATCGGGACCCGGAAGATCTCACCGTCGTCCAGCTCGACGTCCAGATGGCCGTCGTAGGCGATCGGCTCGTCGTACTGGCTGATCTGGTAGTCCTTCGTCATGTCCGGGTAGAAGTAGTTCTTCCGCGACATCCGGCACCACTCGGCGATCGAGCAGTTGAGCGCCAGGCCCATCCGGATCGCCGACTCGACGGCCTTGGCGTTGATCGACGGCATCGCGCCGGGCAGACCGAGGCAGACCGGGCAGGTATGGGTGTTGGGCGCCGCGCCGAACACGGTCGAGCAGCCGCAGAACATCTTCGAGGCGGTGTTGAGCTCGACGTGCACCTCCAGACCCATCACCGGCTCGTACGCGTCGAGGGCGTCCGCGTAGGACAGGATCGGCTCGCTCATCGGGTGACCTCCGTCGTCGTGGTTGCCGCCGGGCCGGTCAGCTCCGGGATCCGGTCGAGCAGCGGGCCGACCCAGCGCCCGGTCAGCGCACGCTCCAGCGCGGCGCCCACCCGGTAGAGCCGGTCGTCGGCCCGGTGCGGGGCCATCACATGGAACCCGATCGGCAGCCCGTCGCTGGTCAGCCCGCTGGGGAAGGACCCGGCGGCATTGCCGGCCAGGTTCGTCGGGATGGTGCACAGGTCGTTGAGGTACATCGCCATCGGATCGTCCGACCGCTCCCCCAGCCGGAACGCGGCGGTCGGGGTGGACGGCGAGACCAGGACATCGGCCCGGGCGAACGCGGCGGTGAAGTCCTGCTGGACCAACGTGCGGACCTTCTGCGCCGAGCCGTAGTAGGCGTCGCGGTAGCCGGCCGACAGGGCGTACGTGCCGATGATGATGCGCCGCTTCACCTCGGCGCCGAAACCGGCCTCACGGGACAGCGCCATCACCTGCTCGGTGGACCGGGTGCCGTCGTCGCCGACCCGCAGGCCGTAGCGCATCGCGTCGAACCGGGCCAGGTTGGACGACGCCTCGCTGGGCAGGATGAGGTAGTACGCCGCCAGTGCGTACTCGAAGTGCGGGCAGGAGACCTCGATGATCTCGGCCCCCAGATCGGACAGCAGGTCGACGGTGGCATGGAAGTTCGCCTCCACCTCGGGCGCATAGCCCTCACCGCCGAGCTCCGTGACCACGCCGACGCGCAGCCCCTTGACGTCACCGGCGCGGGCGGCGGCCACCACCGGCGGCACCGGCGCGTCGAGCGAGGTCTGGTCCAGCGGATCGTGACCCGCCATCACCTCGTGCAGCAGTGCGGTGTCGAGGACCGTACGCCCGCACGGGCCCGGCTGGTCGAGGCTGGACGCCAGCGCGATCTGGCCGAACCGGGAGGTGCCGCCGTAGGTGGGCTTGACCCCCACGGTGCCGGTGAACGCGGCCGGCTGGCGGATCGAGCCACCGGTGTCGGTGCCGATCGCGAGCGGGGCCTCGTACGCGGCCAGGGCCGCCGCGGACCCACCGCCCGACCCACCGGGCACCCGGGTGAGGTCCCACGGGTTGTACGTCGGGCCGTACGCCGAGTTCTCCGTCGAGGAGCCCATGGCGAACTCGTCCATGTTGGTCTTGCCGAGGATGACGATGCCGGCGTCCAGCAGCCGCCGGGTGACCGTCGCGTCGTACGGCGGGCGCCAGCCCTCGAGGATCCGCGACCCGGCGGTGGTGGGGATGCCCTTCTGCGCCAGGACGTCCTTGAGCGCCAGCGGGACGCCGGCCAGCGGGCCGACCTGCTCGCCGGCGGCGATCCGGGCGTCGACAGCGGCCGCCTGGGCCAGGGCACCCTCCTGGTCGACGCTGAGGAACGCATGCACGGCGCCGTCCACCGCGGCGATCCGGTCCAGGTGCGCCCGGGTGACCTCGACGCTGGAGACCTCGCCGGCGGCGATCCGGCCGGCCAGGTCGGCGGCACTCGAGGTGATCAGGGTGGTGTCGTCCGTGCTCACTGCTCCTCCCCGAGGATCCGCGGGACGCGGAACCGGTCGTCCTCCCGGGCCGGAGCCATCGCCAGGACCTCCTCCACCGGCAGCGAGCCACGCACCTCGTCGGCCCGGAAGACGTTGGTCATCGGGACCGGGTGGGAGGTGGGCTCGACGTCGTCGGTGGCCACATCCGTCACCCGGGCGACCGCCTCGAGGATCACGTCCAACTGGGGGGCCAGGTGGTCCAGCTCCTCCGGGGAGAGGTCGATGCGGGCCAGCTGTGCCAGCCTCGCGACCTCGTCTTGGCTCAACGCCACGGTGCACTCCTTGGGTCCGGGGATGTCATGTCCGGGAAACGTCATGTCCGGTGCGGTGGCCGGATGGGCCCGCCGCGTCCTTCATCCTAGAGCCGACCACCGACACCACCCCCACCGCGACCGGAAGCGCCCAACGGGGGGTGGTCGATGTGTCACCGGACGGCGATGTGGCACAGGACGGTGTTGACCATGTCACCAGGAGGGGTACTGACCGTGTCACCAGGACGGCGTTGACCGTGTCACCACGACGGTGCTGACCGTGGGTGGCAGGTTTCCCGGTGAACGGCAGGGTCCCCCGGGATACGGACGGAGTTGCCCGCGCGAGCGGTGGGCAGGGGACAATGCTGGTGTGTTCCTGATGAGAGTGTCCATGCCCGACCGACCCGGCGCCCTGGGTGCCGTCGCCTCTGCCGTCGGCCTCGTCGGCTGCGACATCAAGGCGATCGAGATCGTGGAGAGTCGTGACGGCCACGGCATCGACGACTTCATGCTGGAGATCCCGACCGGCGTCCTGCCGGACACGGTGGTCAGCGCCTGCCAGGAGGTCACCGGGGTCGAGGTGTTGTGGATCTCGCGGCACTACGACAGCGGCACGCTGCAGAGTGACCTGGAGACGCTGGAACAGATGACCCGCGATCCCGACCATGCCGCCGAGGTGCTGGTCGACAGCGCGCCCAGCGTCTTCCACTGCCAGTGGAGCGTGCTGGTCGAGCGGGCCGACGACGCCACGATCAGCTACGCCACGCCGATGGCCCCCGACCTCGACTCCGCCGTGCTGGAACAGATCGGTGACCTCGGCGCGGCCGGCTCGGCGGACATGGCGGCCGGCTGGGTGCCGGCCTGGAGCGACACCGCTCTCGCGTGGGCACCGATCGGCACCGGCCGCTCGATCCTCATCGGCCGGACCGGCGGCCCGGTCTGGCTGCCCTCCGAGATCGCCCGGCTGCGCCACCTCTCGGCCCTGGCCTGCTGATCCGTGCCCGGGCTGCCGCTGCCGGGCGGGGTGGGCTGGTTCACCGCGTTCCTGGTGGCCGCCGTCTACGGCGTGGTCGGGGCGGTCGTGCCGGTGGCCAATGCCGAGGCGTACGCCATCGCCGCCGGGGCTCTGCATCCGGCGGGATCGGTGGCGGCCATCACCGGCCTGACCCTCGGACAGGGCATCGGCAAGATGCTGATGTTCTGGGGCGTACGCCGTGGCAAGGAACTACCGTTCTTCCACGCCCGGCATCACCGGGCGAGCGCCGTGGCGGATCGCCGGACGGACGTCACGGCGGAGGGCGCCGCGGACCGGGAGGCCACGCCCGGGGCCTCCCGCGACGCCACGCTCCTCGACGCTTCGTTCGACGCCCCCGCACCGGGCCGCCGGGAGGACGAACGCGGCCTCGTCCGACGCTGGTGGTCGCGGACCGTCCGCCTCTCGCTGCGTCTGATCGGTGACACCCGGGCCGGTCTGCCGTTGGTGTTCCTGGCGGCCATCGTGGGGTTCCCGCCGCTCTACCCGGTGGTGCTCGTCGCGGGTGCCTCACCGATCCCGGCCTGGAGCTTCGGCATCGTCATGTCACTGGGCCGGGGGATCCGCTTCGCCCTGCTCGCGTGGGGTGGCAGCGGGCTGGTCGACCTGCTCGAGGTCGGCGGGTGAGCACCGGCTCCTCCGGCACGACCATCAGCATCGCCCCGCGGCCCATCGACCGTACGGCGTGAGCATCAGCTGCGCCAGGGTGCACATCGGGGCCGCGGGTCAGAAGATCCCGCCCTTGCCGGTCATCATCCAGTAGAAGAGCCACCAGGTCGCGATGACGACGAGGGTGGCCACCACGAAGCCGGCCACCACCAGGGTGCGCTGGAGTCGCTTGCGGCGGGTGCTGGGCACGAGTGCCGGGCCCCACTCCCCGAGCCGGGGACGCACCCGGTCGGGGACGTCACCGTGCAGATCGGGGTCGGAGAAGAAGCGTCGGGCCACGTCATCAGCCTAGGAGGCTTCCGGCGGAAATCCACCGGCGCCCGGGCCCTCGTCGAGGAACCGCTGGAAGTCCTCGGCCGCCACGATCGGGCGCTCGAGGGCACGCGCCTTGTCCGCCTTGGAGCCGGCCCCCTCGCCCACCACGACGTAGTCGGTCCTCTTCGACACCGAACCGGCTGCCTTGGCCCCACGGGCGACGATGGCCTCCTGCGCTCCCTCACGGCTGTAGCCCGGCACAGCGCCGGTCACGACGACGGTCAGTCCCGCCAGGGTCTGGGCCGGCGCGGGGCCGGCCGGCGCGGGGGCACCGGACGTGCCCAGGACGCAGCCGGCGGCCTGCCACTTGCGGACGATGTCGACCCGCCAGTCGGTGCTGAACCAGTCCCGGATCGCCGCGGCGATCGAGGGCCCGACGCCCTCCACCGCGTCGAACTCCTCCTCGCTCGCGTCCCGCAGCGCCTCGACGCTCGGGAAGGCGGCCGCGATGTCCGGCGCATTCCCCTTCCCGATGTGGCGGATCGACAGGGCGACGAGGAACTTCGCCCACGGCCGGGTCCTCGCCGCCTCGAGGTTGGCCAGCAGCTTGGCCCCGTTCGCGGACAGCACCCGCTCCCCCGCCCCCTCGGCGCGTTCCTTCGGCTTGCTGGCCCGGGTGAAGAACGTCGTCCGGGCCAGGTCGTCGCCGGTCAGGTCGAACAGGTCCCCCTCGTCGGTCAACAGCCCGGCGGACAGCAGGGCGTCGGCGCCCTGCCAGCCCAGCGCCTCGATGTCGAGGGCATCGCGGGAGGCCAGGTGGAAGAGCCGCTCGCGCAGCTGGGCCGGGCACGAGCGCTGGTTGGGGCAGCGGATGTCGGCGTCGCCGTCCTTCTCGTACGCCAGCTCGGTGCCGCACTCGGGGCAGTGGGTCGGCATCACGAAGGCCCGCTCCGTCCCGTCACGCAGCTCGGCGACCGGCCCGAGGACCTCGGGGATGACGTCCCCCGCCTTGCGCAGCACCACGGTGTCGCCGATCAGCACACCCTTGCGGACCACCTCAGTGGCGTTGTGCAGGGTCGCCTGGGCGACCGTCGACCCGGCGACGACCACCGGCTCCATCACCGCGTACGGCGTGACCCGGCCGGTCCGCCCGACGTTGACCCGGATGTCGAGGAGCTTGGTGGTGACCTCCTCGGGCGGGTACTTGTACGCGATCGCCCAGCGCGGCGCCCGTGAGGTGAAGCCGAGCCGGTCCTGCAGCGCCCGTTCGTCGACCTTCACCACGGCCCCGTCGATCTCGTGGACGAAATCGTGCCGGCGCGCCGCAACCTCCTCGACGAACGCCCAGATCTGCTCCGTGGTGTCGACCACCCGGGAATACTCGCTGACCGGCATCCCGAAGTCGGCCAACACCTCGTACGCGTGGGACTGGCGGGCCAGCTCCAGCCGGGTGCCGGCCTCGTCCGACGTCGCGCCCCAGCCGTGGGCGGTGAAGCCGAGCCGGCGCGAGGCGGTGACGTTCGGGTCCTTCTGCCGCAGCGACCCCGCGGCGCTGTTACGGGGGTTGGCGAAGGGGGCGCGGCCCGCCTCGACCAGTTCCTCGTTGATCCGGCGGAACTGCTCGACCGAGAGATACACCTCGCCGCGGATCTCCAGCAGCGCCGGCACGGGGTGACCGGCCCGGCTGGACAGGGTACGCGGGATCGCCCTGATCCGGCGCACGTTGGCGGTGACGTCCTCCCCGACCCGGCCGTCGCCGCGGGTGGCGGCGCGCACCAGTCTCCCGTTCTCGTACACCAGGTCCACCGCCAGGCCGTCGATCTTCAGCTCGCAGACGAACGCCTCCTCGGCCGGCCGCTCACCGAGCCGGTCGATCGTCCGGTCCACCCAGGCGAACAGTTCCTCCTGGCTGAACACGTTGTCCAGGCTGGTCATCGGCTGCAGGTGCTCGACCGGGGTGAAGGTGGCCGACGGGGCGGCGCCCACCTGCTGGGTCGGCGAATCCGGCGTCCGCAGCTGCGGGTAGCGCTCCTCGAGGGCGTCGAGCTCGCGCATCAGGGCGTCGAACTCCCCGTCGGAGATGGTCGGGGCGTCCAACACGTAGTAGCGGTGCCGGTGGTCGGTGATCTCGGTGGCGAGTTCCTCGTGGCGCGCCCGGGCCTGCTCGTCGGGTTCGGTGGCCGGGTCGACATCGCCGGTCGGGGCCGGGGCGACGTCGCTGGTCGGGGCAGGGTCCGGGCGCTGTTCGGTCACGGGCCCCAATCTAGTGGTCCGCACCGACGATTCAGCGGGCCAGCTCCTCCTCGACGATCGCGGCGGCCGAGCCGAGGCGACGCAGCAGGGCGGTCGCCGGCCGTACGGTCCATCCGGCCAGGCCGCAGGCGGGGGTCAGCACGACACGATCGGCGATCGCCGGCCCGAGCTCCAGTGGCCGCAGCACCCGCAGCGCCCGCCGGGCGAGGACATCGGCGCTCGGCACGACGTCGGGCACCGTGGTGGGGGCCACTCCGAGGTGGACCGTCCGGCCGCCCTCGAGCAGGCCGGCCAGGGCGTCGAGGTCGGGGCGGGTGAGCGTGTCGATGTCGATGCCGACCCCGCCGACCCCGGCGGCCACCAGGTCGTCGATCCCGATCCCCCGGGCGCAGGAGTGCACCAGCGTCCGGGCCCGGTCGAGCCCCGCCGCCGTGACCCGATCCAGCAGCGGACGCAGGTGGGCGATCACCTCCTGACTGCCCCACGACGGCAGCCGGCGCAGCCCCGAGGCGGTCCGGACCGTGCCGGCCCGGACGGCGCCGAGCAGCGGCTCGTCCCACTGCAGGCCGACCGCCGCACCCGGCACCACCCGTGTGACGTCGGTGATCAGGTCCACCGAGGCCTCGGCCAGTGCGTCGCGCAGGTCCCGGGTGGCGCCGGCGTCGCCGAGCGCGGCCCCGCCGCGGGGCAGCTCGACCGCGGCGGCCAGGGTGAGCGGCCCGGTCAGCGTCACCCGGAGCGGGCCGGTGAAGCCCTGGGCCTGCTCCGCCAGGATGTCGAGGTCGTCACGCAGGGCCGCGCGGGCCCGGCGCTGGGCCAGCGACCGACCCTCGACCAGGCGCCAGCCGCTCGGCTGCAGGTCGGCGCCCAGCTCGGTCAGCGTGCCCAGTGTCCGCCCGATCATCTCCGTGCCCGGACCGCGGGCCGGCAGCTCGGGCAGATAGGCGCCGTCGGGCAGTTCGCCGAGGGTGAGGCGTACGGTCGCGGCGATGTCCTGCCCGGGCCAGGAGCCGACCCCGCTGTGCGTGACGCTCATCGCGCCCGCCGCCCGGTGGCCTCGATGGTCGCCGAGCCGACGACCCGGTCGCCGTCGTAGAGCACGACGGCCTGGCCGGGCGCGATGCCGAAGGCGGGGTCGGCGAGCGTCACCTGCAGGCCGTCGGTCCCGGCCCGGACCGTACAGTCCAGCGGCTCGCCGTGCGCCCGGACCTGGGCCCGGGCCGGCCAGCTGCCCGGCCGGGCCGGGCCGGCCCAGGTCGGCCGGATCGCGGTGATGGTGTCGACCGCCAGGGCGTCGTGCGGGCCGACCGTGACGCGATTGTCGACCGGGCTGATGTCGAGGACGTAGCGCGGCCGGCCGTCGTCGGCCGGCATGCCCAGGTGCAGGCCGCGGCGCTGGCCGACGGTGAACCGGTGGGCACCGTGGTGATGGCCGACGACGGTGCCGTCCTGTTCGACGATCTCGCCCTCGGCGGTGCCGAGCTCCCGGTCCAGGAACGCGCCGGTGTCGCCGTCGGGGATGAAGCAGATGTCGTGGGAGTCGGGCTTGCGGGCGACCGACAGGCCGCGCTCGGCCGCCTCGGCCCGCACCTCGGTCTTCAGCGAGTCGCCCAGCGGGAACAACGAGCGGGCCAGCTGGTCGGCGTCGAGCACGCCGAGCACGTACGACTGGTCCTTGGTCGGGTCGACGGCGCGGTGCAGTGCGCGGCCGTCCGGTCCGTCCACCAGCCGGGCGTAGTGGCCGGTCGCGACGGCGTCGAAACCGAGCGCTGTGCCGCGGGCCAGCACAGCGGAGAATTTGATCGATTCGTTGCAGCGCAGGCAGGGATTGGGCGTACGGCCGGCGCGGTACTCGGCGAGGAAGTCCTCGACCACGTCGGCGCGGAACTGTGCCGACAGGTCCCACACGTAGAACGGGATGCCGAGCAGATCGGCCGCCCGGCGGGCGTCGTGGGAGTCCTCCAGCGAGCAGCACCCGCGGGCGCCGGTGCGGAACGACTGCGGATCGCGGGACAGGGCGAGGTGCACCCCGGTGACGTCGTGGCCGGCGTCGACCAGCCGGGCCGCGGCCACCGCCGAGTCCACTCCGCCCGACATCGCCGCCAGGACCTTCATCGCCATGCTCCTCCCGTCCCCGACCGGTGCCCGTCGATGGTAGCCCCCGCAGCCGCGCTCACCCGCGTGGCCGGCCGGTCGCCCCGGCCCGGCGGGCCTTCGCCAGGGCGTCGGGCAGTGCCGCCAGCAGCGTCTCGACGTCGGCCTCGGTCGTGTCGGCGCCGACGGAGAACCGCAGCGAGGAGCGCGCCTCCTCCTCCGCCAGCCCCATCGCCAGCAGGACGTGGCTGGTCGCGCTCACCCCGGCGGTGCAGGCCGACCCGACGGAGGCGTCGATCCCGGCGGCGTCCAGCAGCAGCAGCAGGTCGTCGGCCTCGCAGCCCTCGAACGCCACGTTGAGGATCGCCGGGCTCGCCTCCGCGGGCAGGTGCGGCCGGGCCCCGGGCAGGTGCGCCAGCCCGGTCACCAGCCGGTCCCGCAGCCGCTGCCAGCGCGCGGTCCGGGTGGCCAGTCCGGCGGCCGCCTCGGTCGCCGCCGCTGCGAAGCCCGCCGCCAGCACCGGCGCCAGCGTGCCGGAGCGTACGCCGCGCTCCTGGCCGCCGCCGAAGATGACGGGGGCCGGTGAGACCTCCCGGCGGACCAGCAGCGTGCCGATCCCGACCGGGCCGCCCACCTTGTGCGCGGAGACCGAGGCCATGTCGAGGCCGCTGGCCGCGAAGTCGAACGGGACGTGGCCGAAGGCCTGGACCGCGTCGGAGTGCGACCAGGCCCCCACACTGCGGCACGCCTCGGCCAGCACTCCGACCGGCTGCACCGCGCCGGTCTCGTTGTTCACCCACATCAGCGACGCCACCGCAGTCGCCCGGCCCGGCGCGCCGGCCAGGATCGCCCGCAGATCGTCGGCGGCCACCGTGCCGTCGGGGCGTACGCCCACCCGGGCGACGTCGGCGCCGTCCCGCTCCAGCGCGGGGACCAGGTCGTGCAGCGCGTGGTGCTCGATCGGCCCGACCAGCACCCGCGGTCTGCCCTCGGGCTGCCCGGGGCCGGCGGCACGCCGGGCGATCCACGACCCGTGCACGGCGAGGTTGTCGGCCTCGGTGCCCCCGGAGGTGAGCACCACCTCGGTGGGATGCGCGCCGAAGGCCGCGGCCAGCTCCTCGCGGGCGTCCTCCAGCACCCGGCGGGCCGCCCGGCCACTGGTGTGCAGGCTCGAGGCGTTGCCCACCAGCGACAGGTGCTCGATCATCGCCGCGGCGGCCGCCGGCGTGAGCGGGCTGGTGGCGGCATGATCGAGATACACCCGCCGCTGCGTCGCTGGATCAGTCACGGAAACCACACTTGTACGGTATCTTTACCTGGCCCTTGTCCGACCCCGTTCCAGGCGCCGCACCTGGTGCAGGCCGGACAGGAGCGCAGCGGCGCCGGGGGCCCACAGAACACCCCCGACCCGGGTCGGCCGACGACCCGGCAGCTGCCGCGACAGGACCAGTCCGTACGGGCCGACCGCCCGTCGCACCGCCCCATCCGACCCAGAAGGACGTGCCATGAGTGGCGTCACGCTCACCGCCCCGATCGACTCCAGCGTGCTCGGCGCACGCCTGCTCGGCGGTGGTGCCCGATTCGGCCTGTGGGCGCCCCGCGCCAAGCGGGTCGAGTTGGCGCTGGTGGCTCCCGACCGCTCGCAGCAGAACCACGACATGGACCGCAACGACGACGGCGTGTGGACCGTCTTCGTCCCCGGGGTCGTGGCCGGCCAGCAGTACGGCTTCCGGGTGCACGGGGACTGGTCCCCGCAGACGGGCGAGCGCTTCAACCCGGCCAAGCTGCTGCTCGACCCGTACGCCCGGGCGATCACCGGCGGGGTCGACTTCTCCGGCCCGATCCTCGACCACACCGCCGAGTCGGACTACCTGCCCGACCCGATGGACTCCTTCGCCGCGGTGCCGCTCAGCGTCGTGGTGGCCGACACTCCGCCGCCCACGCCGATCGCCCACCGCCGCACGATGACCGAGTCGGTCATCTACGAGGCACACGTCAAGGGCCTGACCCACCTGCACCCGGCCGTTCCCGAGCACCTGCGCGGCACGTACGGCGGCATCGCCTACCCCGCGGTGATCCAGCACCTGCTGGACACCGGGGTCACCGCGCTGGAGCTGCTCCCGGTGCACCACTTCGTCTCCGAACCGTTCATCATCAGCCGCGGGCTGTCCAACTACTGGGGCTACAACACGCTGGGCTACTTCGCCCCGCACGCCGCCTACTGCTCGGTCGGCACCCGCGGCGAGCAGGTCGCCGAGTTCAAGGCGATGGTCAGCGCGCTGCACGAGGCCGGCATCGAGGTGATCCTCGACGTGGTCTTCAACCACACCGGTGAGGGTGGCCATGAGGGCCCCACACTGGCCTGGCGCGGCATCGACCACGGCGCCTACTACCGGCTGACCTCCGACCTGCACAACGACTACGACGTGACCGGCTGCGGCAACTCCGTCGACACCTCCCAGCCCGGCGTGCTGCAGATGGTGATGGACTCGCTGCGCTACTGGGTGACCGAGATGGGCGTCGACGGGTTCCGGTTCGACCTGGCCACCGAGCTGATCCGCAACGAGAAGCACTACGTCGTCCACGACCACCCGTTCAAGAAGCTCATCGCCGCCGACCCGGTGCTGCGCGACATCAAGATGATCGCCGAGCCCTGGGACATGGGCCCGTACGGCTACCAGGTGGGTGCCTGGGGACCGGGCTGGAGCGAGTGGAACGACCGGTTCCGCGGGCACACCCGCGACTTCTGGCGCAATGCGGTGCACGGGGTCCAGGAGCTCGCCACCCGGCTGTCCGGGTCCGGTGAACTCTTCCAGCACTCCGGGCGCCGGCCCGAGGCCTCGGTGAACTTCGTCACCGCGCACGACGGGTTCACCATGCGCGACCTCGTCACGTACGACGTCAAGCACAACAATGCCAACGGTGAGTCGAACCGCGACGGCTCGGACGACAACCGTTCGTGGAACTGCGGTGTCGAGGGCGAGACCGACGACCCGGAGATCAACGCGTTGCGCCACCGGCAGGTCCGCAACATGATGGCCACCCTGCTGCTCGCCACCGGGGTGCCGATGATCACCGCCGGCGACGAGATCGGCCGCACCCAGCTGGGCAACAACAACGCCTACTGCCAGGACTCCCCGATCTCCTGGGTGCACTGGGACACCGCGGAGGCCTGGGCCGACGTGCTGGAGGTGACCCGGACACTCACCCGGCTGCGGACCGAGCATCCGGTGCTGCGCCCGCAGGACTGGCGCAACGGCGAATATGTCCTCGCCCCCGACGGCACCGAGCTCGGCCGCAAGAACCTGGCCTGGTTCGACGGCGATGACATCGAGATGGACAACGAGGACTGGCGCGACGGCAGCCGGCGCACCCTCGGGGTGTACGTCTCGGACGCCGACGAGGGCTTCCTCATCTGGGTGCACGGCGGCGAGGAGCCGGTCGACGTGCCGTTGCCGGGCGGGCCCTGGGCCCTCGGCTACCGGATCGTCGCCCACACCGGACTCTGTGACGAACTGCCCACCGGCGACCTGCCCGCCGGCGTGAAGCTGGAGCTGCCCGCCCGGACGGTGGCCGTGCTGCAGGTCGAGCTCCCGGACAAGCGCTCTGCGGCCACGGAGCCGGCGACCACCACCACCCCGGCGACCAGCACCGTCCCGACGACCGGCACCGGGCCGACCACCGGTGTGACGCCCGACGCGCCCCCGGCCGGATCGGAGCCCCGCGCCGAGCGGGTCACGGCGGGCGTCTGAGGCCGCCGGCCCGTACGGCCCCGACGCCACCCGGCATCCGACGGCGACCGGCCGGCACGCCCCGGAGGGTGCCGGCCGTTCGCGTCGGTCGCTGTTCCTCGGTGGCTGCCGGCGCGACGCCGGTGGAGCGTCAGTCGACGGACACGGTGGCCAGGCCCATCTCCGCGATGGTGGCCAGGCCGTCACGCTTCGGGACGACGCGGAAGGTGACCCCGATCGAGCCGGAGGTGTCCAGCACGGTCGTCGCCGCGTAGCGCACCCCGTCGTCGAGGCGCTCCCCCGCGACGGCCGGCTGGATGACGATGTCGTGCAGTTCGTCGTCATCGTCGACCGAGCCGAGCACCATCTGCACCTCGACGTCGGCGGGAGTCAGGTCCCCGAGGCGGACGACGGCGCTCAGGGTCATCGCGGAGCCGAGGGCCCGCGAGCCGGAGACCAGACCGGTGACCCGGGAGACGCTGACCTGCGGCCACGCGGCGCGGATCCGCTTCTTCCAGGCGGCGGTCCCGGCGGCGTGGTCCCCCTCGGCCATCCGCGCGGACGCCAGCGCGGTGGGCAGGTACATCCGCTCGGTGTACTCGCGGACCATCCGCGAGGCCAGGATCTTCGGGGTCAGGCCGGACATGATGTCGCGGATCATGGTGATCCACGCGGTCGGCACACCGTTGCTGTCGCGGGTGTAGAAGCGCGGGACGATCTCGTTCTCGATGATCTCGTAGAGCGCCGCGGCCTCCTGGGCGTCGCGCTGATCGGGGCTGGTGACGTTCTCGGCCGACGGGATCTCCCAGCCGAATCTCGGGTCGTACCACTCGTCCCACCAGCCGTCGCGCACCGACAGGTTGGCGGCGCCGTTCATCGCGGCCTTCATCCCCGAGGTGCCGCAGGCCTCCTGGGGACGCAGCGGGTTGTTGATCCACACATCGCAGCCCGGGTAGAGCGGCCGGGCCAGCGACATGTCGTAGTCGGGCAGGAACACCAGCCGTTCGCGGACGTCCTCGGCGTCGGCGAAGCGGACCATCTCCTGGATGAGCCCCTTGCCGCCGTCGTCGGCCGGGTGCGCCTTGCCGGCGATGACGATCTGGATCGGCCGCTCCGGGTCGTTCAGCAGTCGCTTCAGCCGCTCGGGGTCACGCAGCATCAGGGTGAGGCGCTTGTACGACGCGGCCCGCCGGGCGAAGCCGAGAGTCAGCACGTTGGGGTCGAGGGCGTGCTCGATCCACTCCGCGTTCCCGGACAGCCCGCGCGCCGTGTGGGAGGCGGCCAGGCGCTGTCGGGCCATCCGGACCAGATCGCCGCGCATCCGCTGCTTGAGCGCCCAGATGGTGGTGTCGTCCACCCGGTCCAACGCCGACCAGTCGTACCCGTCGACGACGGTGTCGCTGTCCGAGGTCGGGCTGGCCATCAGCTCGAGCAGGTCGGGGTGGATCCACGTCTTGTGGTGGACCCCGTTGGTGACCGACCCGATCGGGACCTCCGAGACGTCGAAGGACGGCCACAGGCCCTGGAACATCTGCCGTGACACCTCACCGTGCAGCCGCGACACGCCGTTGGCCCGCTGGCCGAGACGGAACCCGAGCACCGCCATGTTGAACACCCCACGGTCGCCCCCGACGTAGTCCTCGGTGCCGAACGCCATGATCCGGTCCAGCGGCAGCGGGGCGAAGGTGCGGAACTGGTCGGCGACCAGGTCGCGCGGGAAGCGGTCGATGCCCGCGGGCACCGGCGTATGGGTGGTGAACAGCGAGCCGGCCCGGGTCCGCTCCACCGCAGTGTCGACGTCGATCCCCTCGTTCATGTACTCCCGGATCCGCTCCAGACCGAGGAAGCCGGCATGGCCCTCGTTGGCGTGGTAGACGGTCGGCGTCGGCTCGCCGGTGATCCGGCAGTACGCACGCAGCGCGCGGACGCCACCGATGCCGAGCAGCACCTCCTGGGCCAGCCGATGGTCCACACCACCGCCGTACAGCCGGTCGGTGACAGCCCGGGCGGCTTCGGAGTTGCCCTCCACCACCGAGTCCAGCATCAACAGCGGCACCCGGCCGACCCGGGCCACCCAGATCTGCACCTGGTAGGTCTCCTCGCGCAGCGGCACCTCGACGGTGACCGGCTCCCCGGCGTCGTCGCGCAACAGTGTCAGCGGCAGGTCGAGCGGGGCGAGCAGCGGGTAGCGCTCCTGCTGCCAGCCCTGGGCGTCGAGGGACTGGCGGAAGTAACCGTGGCGGTAGAGCAGGCCGACCCCGATGATCGGGATGCCGGAGTCGGAGGCCGCCTTGAGGTGGTCGCCGGCCAGGATCCCCAGGCCGCCGGAGTACTGCGGCAGGACCTCGGTGACACCGAACTCGGCGGAGAAGTAGGCGATCCGTTCCGGGGCGCCGGGGTGCGCGGCCGCGAATCCCTGGTACCAGCGATCCACCGTCAGGTAGTCCTCGAGGTCCTCGCGGGCGTGCTCGACCTTGCGGGTGAAGCGGGCGTCCTGCGCCAGTGCGGCGAGCCGCTTCGCGTCGATCCGCGACAGGAGCTTGCGCGGGTCGTGTCCGGTGGCTTCCCAGAGCAGGGGGTCCATCGCCCGGAAGAGTTCCTTGGTCGGTTCGTTCCAGTACCAGCAGAGGTTGCCGGCCAGGTCGGCGAGCGGCCGGAGCGGCTCGGGGAGCACAGGGTGGACGGTGAAACGTCGGATTGCTCGCACGAGGCAGATTCTATCGGGGGATGCCCGACGCGCCCCGGATCGCGACGATCCGCACAGGGACGGACGAGGCACACAGGGACGATGGTCACCAGGAGGACGCGCACCGGGACGACGCCACACAGGCGACGGACACCGGATCGTACGGATGCGCCTGTGCCGGGGACGCGCCGCCCGCTAGGTTGGTGTCGTGACCCCGCAGCAGCCTTCCGACGAGTCCCGCACCCCCGTCGCGTCCGATCCGGACGCCAAGGGCACCACCACGCGCAAGACCACCGCCAAGAAGTCGACGACCAGGCGCACCACCGCCACGTCGTCGGGCAGCACGAAGTCCGCCACGACGAAGTCGAGCTCCCCGAAGTCCGCCACCGCGAAGACCACGGCTGCCAGGACCACGGGCACGAAGCCGACGACGGCGAAGCCGAGGGCTGCGAAGACCACAGTCACGAAGCCGGCGAGCGCCACGGCCGCGGGCTCCGGCTTCCCCACCCCGCACACCGCGGAGGCGTACGCCGTGGATCAGCTCGCCCCCACCTCGCCCAGCACCGAGCTGGCGGCGGTGGCGGCCGGGGCACCGGCGGTCGGGGCCCGGATCGGCCGGATCCCGGTGATCGACGTCTCCCCGGTGATCGCCGGCGGCGCGTACCCCGCCAAGGCGGTGGTCGGCGAGTCGTTCCCGGTCCGCGCGACCATCTGGCGCGAGGGCCACGACGCCGTCAACGCCTCCGTGATCGCCCTCGGCCCCGAGGGCCAGGAGATCCGCACCGACATGCACCCGGCGGGCACCCCCGGCCTGGACGGCTGGGAGGCGTGGATCAGCCTGCCCACCGAGGGGGCCTGGCGGTTCCGCGTCGAGGGCTGGGACGACCCGTGGGGCACCTGGCTGCACAACGCCGGGATCAAGCTGGCCAAGGGGATGGATGTCGACCTGGTCTGCGCCGAGGGCCGGCTGCTGCTCGAGGGCGCGGCCCTGCGGGCCGAGGCAGCGGCCCGACGCGGTGATGCGGCGATCCTGCGCGGCGCGGCGATCGCGCTGCTCGCCGAGCGCCCGGCCGATGAGCTGATCGAGCTGATCGGGAGCAGTGGCGTACGTCGCGCCATGCACGCCCACGGGCCGCGGCTGCTGATCTCGCCCTCCCCCGAGTACCCGGTGTGGGTCGACCGCGAGCGCGCCCTGTTCTCGTCCTGGTACGAGTTCTTCCCGCGGTCCCAAGGCGCCTACCAGGATGCGGACGGCACCTGGCACTCCGGCACCTTCGACGGATCCATCGCCCGGCTCGAGGACGCCGCGGCGATGGGCTTCGACGTCGTCTACCTGCCGCCGATCCACCCGGTCGGCTCCGCCTTCCGCAAGGGCCGCAACAACACCCTGACCCCCGAGCCCGGCGATCCCGGGTCGGTCTGGGCGGTCGGGTCGGCCGACGGCGGCCACGACGCGATCCACCCCGACCTGGGCACCTTCGAGGACTTCGACCGGTTCGTCGCCCGGGCCCGGGAGCTCGGCGTCGAGGTGGCCCTCGACCTGGCCCTGCAGGCTTCTCCCGATCATCCCTGGGTCAGCGAGCACCCGGAGTGGTTCACCGAGCGGGTGGACGGCACGATCGCGTACGCCGAGAACCCGCCGAAGAAGGACCAGGACATCTACCCGATCAACTTCGACCGCGACCCGGAGGGGATCTACGCCGAGGTGCTGCGGATCGTCAGGCTGTGGATCTCCCACGGCGTGACGATCTTCCGGGTGGACAACCCGCACACCAAGCCGATCAACTTCTGGGCCTGGCTGCTGGCCGAGGTCCGCCGGACGAACCCGGAGGTGATCTTCCTCGCCGAGGCCTTCACCCGCCCGGCGATGCTGCAGTCCCTCGGTCGGGTCGGTTTCCACCAGAGCTACACCTACTTCACCTGGCGGACCGAGCGCTGGGAGATCGAGGAGTACGTCAACGAGCTGGCGTACGAGACCTCGGGCTGGGTACGGCCGAACTTCTTCGTCAACACCCCCGACATCCTGCACGCCTACCTGCAGTACGGCGGTCCGGCGGCGTTCACCATCCGGGCCGTGCTGGCGGCGACCACCTCGCCCAGCTGGGGCATGTACTCCGGCTATGAGCTCTTCGAGCACGAGGCGGTCCGGCCGGGCTCCGAGGAGTACCTCAACTCGGAGAAGTACGAGTACCGACCGCGTGACTACGACCAGCAGCCCAACCTGAAGATGCTGATCGGCAAGCTCAACGCCGCCCGGCGGGCCCACCCCGCCCTGCAGCGGCTACGCAACGTCCGCTTCCAGAACTCGGAGAACCCGCAGGTGATCGCGTACGTCAAGGAGACCGCGACGGCGGACGGGCAGGACGCCGTCATCGTCGCGGTGAACCTCGACCCCCAGCACACCCAGGAGTCGACCGTCCACCTCGACATGGGGATCTTCGGGCTCGGCGAGAGCGACCAGCTGCGGGTCCGCGACGAGCTGACCGGCCAGGAGTACGACTGGGGGGCCCACGACTTCGTCCGGCTCACCCCCCAGCAGCCCGCCCACGTACTGGCGGTGATCTCGGCCGAACCGCACCGGGACTGATCGGGCACGATGACGGCGACGGCCGACGCGCAGTGGTTCCGCACTGCCGTGTTCTACGAGGTGATGATCCGCAATTTCGCCGATTCCGACGGTGACGGGATCGGCGATCTGGCGGGGCTCGCGGACCGCCTCGACTACCTCCAGTGGCTGGGGATCGACTGCCTGTGGCTGCCGCCGTTCTTCCCCTCCCCGCTGGCCGACGGCGGGTACGACATCTCGGACTACCGCGACGTCATGCCCGAGCTCGGCACCCTGGCGGATTTCCGCAGCTTCGTGGCGAAGGCCCACGAGCGGGGCATCCGGATCATCATCGACTTCGTGATGAACCACACCTCGGACCGTCATCCGTGGTTCCAGGAGTCCCGGCGCGACCCGGACGGCCCGTACGGCGACTACTACGTGTGGCGCGACGAGCCCGACGCGTACCTCGACGCCCGGGTCATCTTCGTCGACACCGAGGAGTCCAACTGGAGCTACGACGAGGTGCGCGGGCAGTACTTCTGGCACCGCTTCTACAGCCACCAGCCCGACCTCAACTTCGACAATCCCCGGGTGCTGGACGAGATGCTGTCGGCGCTGCGGTTCTGGGCCGACCTGGGCATCGACGGTTTCCGACTCGACGCGGTGCCCTACCTGGTCGAGACCGACGGGACGAACTGCGAGAACCTGCCCGGCACCCATCACCTGCTCAAGGCGGTCCGCCAGGAGCTCGACGACCACTACCCCGGCACGCTGCTGCTCTGCGAGGCGAACCAGTGGCCCCATGACGTGGTCGAGTACTTCGGCGACGGGGACGAGTGCCAGATGGCCTTCCATTTCCCGGTGATGCCCCGGCTCTACATGGGCCTGCGGCAGGCCGACCGGACCTGCATCTCCGACATCCTCGCCGACACCCCGGCCATCCCCGAGGGCTGCCAGTGGGGTACCTTCCTGCGCAACCACGACGAGCTCACCCTGGAGATGGTCTCCGACGAGGACCGCGAGTACATGTGGTCGGAGTACGCGCCCGACCCACGGATGCGCTGCAACATCGGTATCCGCCGCCGGCTCGCCCCCCTGGTCGACGGCGACCACGCCCGGGTCCGGCTGCTGCACGCCCTGCTGCTCGCGCTGCCCGGGTCCCCGTGCCTCTACTACGGCGACGAGATCGGCATGGGCGACAACATCTGGCTGCACGACCGCGACGGCGTCCGGACGCCGATGCAGTGGCGCGACGCGCCGGGGGCCGGCTTCTCCACCGCCCGCGAGTCCGAGCTCTACCTCCCGCTGATCGTCGACCCCGAGTACGACCGGTCGCTGGTCAACGTCGAGGCGCAGCTGATGGACCCCGGTTCGCTGCTCCAGTGGGTGCGGGCGATGCTGGTGATCCGGCGGGCCCACCCGGTCTTCGGCACCGGCGGCTTCACCGACCTGGGCGGGGCCAACACCGCGGTCTTCGCCTTCCTGCGCCACGACGCGGACGAGACGGTGCTGTGCCTCAACAACCTCTCGCCCGACCCCCAGGAGGTGGCCCTGGACCTGGCCGCGTACGCCGGGCGGACGCCGCACCACCTGGCCCGTGACGAGTTCCACCCACCGATCGGGGCGGAGCCCTACCACATGCAGCTGCCGGGCCACGGCTTCTCCTGGCTGGTGCTGGAGGCGGAGGCCCCGCAGCCCGTCGCGGTGTCACACGGAACACACCCTGATCCGACGGCGCAGCCGATCCGGCGCGACCATGATGAGGGGACATCGCCGGGCAGGCCGCTCGAGCGGCACCGGACCGACGGCGAGGGCGAATCGCGCCAGCCCTCGTCCCACCGATCGACCGACGGGCGCAGCATCGAGGAGGTGGGAAGTGGGCGAGGAGTTCGCTGATCTCGCCACCCGCGTTCTCGCGGGGGCACGCTGGTTCGCCGGCAAGGGCCGGCCACTACGGGTCGTCCGGGTCATCCCGCTGCCCTGGACGTGGCGTACGGACGACGCCGCCTCGTCCAGCCACCCCGCTCCGGCCGGCGCCACCCGGGGCGGTCAGGCCGGCCACACCCGGGGCAGTCTGGTCGGCGTCCGCCCGGTGCTGGTGACCGTCGCCCACGACGACGTCCGCCCGGTCGCCACCGACACCTACCAGTTCCTCCTGGCCGTGCACCGCCCCGGCGACGCCACCCCACCGGGGGCGTACGGGGCCTGCCGCGACGCGCCGGTGACCGGCTCCGCCGACCTGTGCCCGGTCGCCGACGCCACCCGGGACCCGGAGGCGATGGCCCGGGTGCTGGCGGCGTTCGGCGCCCCCGCCGAGCACCGGCCCTCCGCCGCGGGCGCGGTGCACCACCACCTGGTCGTCCCGCTGCCGGACGCCGACCTCACCCCGCGGCCGTTCACCGGCGAACAGTCGAACAGTTCGGTCTTCTACGGCCACGCGCTGGTGCTGAAGGTCTTCCGCCGCCTGGAGATCGGCCACAACCTCGACATCGCCGTGCACGAGGCGCTGGGCCGTGAGGGCACCGGCGGGATCGCGGTGCTGTACGGCTGGGCCGAGGCGCGCTGGGACGACGGCACCGACGTCCTCAGCGCCGACCTCGCGATGCTGACCGAGCGCTTCCGCGAGGCCCGCGACGGCTGGGAGCTGGCCCTGGAGGCCTGCGCCGCCGGGGCCGATTTCTCTACCGAGGCGCAGGCCCTGGGACGTACGCTGCGGGCGATCCACGAGGGCCTGGCCCGACGGTTCCCGACCGAGGTGGTGGACGGCGGGTCGGTGGCCGCCACGATGACCCGCCGGTTGGCCGACGCCACCGCGGCGGTGCCCGCCCTGCAGCCGTACGCCCCGGCCCTGCAGAAGGTCTTCGCCGGCCTCGAGGGGCGCCCGCTGGAGGCCCAGCACGTCCACGGGGATTTCCACCTCGGTCAGGTGCTGGGGACACCGGAGGGCTGGCGGGTGATCGACTTCGAGGGCGAACCGCTGAAGTCGCTGCCGGAACGGTGGGCGCCGGACTCGCCGTGGCGCGACGTCGCGGGGATGCTCCGCTCGTTCGACTATGCCGCCGCCTCGGTGGCCCGTGCGGCCGAGGGCCCGGACCGGGCGGCGACCACCGCATGGCGGCAACGATGCCGTACCGGTTTCCTGTCCGGTTATCTCCACGGCCTCCCGACGGCGCCCGATCTGGCAGTCTTGCGGGCGTACGAATCGGACAAGGCCGTCTACGAAGTCGTCTACGAGGCACGCAACCGTCCCGACTGGCTGGACATCCCGCTGGGGGCGGTCGCCGACCTCGCCGCACCGTCGCCGGACCCCAGCGGCGGGCAGTCACCGAACCGTGAGGAGAAGTAGGTCATGCACGATTACTTTGGAGGGCTGACCGGGTGGGATCTCGAGGGGTTCCACCAGGGCGGCGACACGGAGGTGTGGCGTCGCCTGGGAGCCCACCTGTGCACCGTCGAGGACGACGAGCGGGGCACCCTGCGCGGCACGCGGTTCGCCGTCTGGGCACCGAACGCGCAGGAAGTGCACATCATCGGTGACTGGAACCACTGGCAGCCGGGTGCCGACACGATGAAGGTGATCCCCGGCTCCGGGTGCTGGGGGGCCTTCATCGAGGGGGCCGGCGAGGGCGCGCTGTACAAGTTCCGCATCCTCGGCGCCGACGGCCAGTGGCACGAGAAGGCCGACCCGATGGCCCGCAAGGCCGAAGGCCCGCCGAACACCGCCTCCATCGTCACGGTCGACAACTACCCGTGGCACGACCAGGGTTGGATGGAGCACCGCCCGCAGACCGAGCTGTGGCGCTCGCCGATGAGCATCTACGAGGTGCATCTGGGGTCGTGGAAGCCCGGCAAGACGTACCAGGAGCTCGCCGAGGATCTGGTCGAGTACGTCAAGTGGCAGGGCTACACCCACGTCGAGTTCATGCCGGTCGCCCAGCACCCGTTCTCCGGGTCGTGGGGCTACCAGGTCACCGGCTACTTCGCCCCGATGTCGAAGTTCGGCTCGCCCGACGATCTGCGCTTCCTGATCGACCGGCTGCACCAGGCCGGCATCGGCGTGATCGTGGACTGGGTGCCGGGCCACTTCCCCAAGGACGAGTGGGCACTGGGCCGGTTCGACGGCACCGCCCTGTACGAGCACGCCGATCCGCGCCTGGGCGAGCACCCGGACTGGGGCACCTACATCTTCAACTTCGGCCGCAACGAGGTGAAGAGCTTCCTGGTCTCCAACGCCCTCTACTGGCTGAGCGAGTTCCACGTCGACGGCCTGCGCGTCGACGCGGTCGCCTCGATGCTCTACCTGGACTACTCCCGTGAGGACGGGCAGTGGATCCCCAACCAGTACGGCGGCAACGAGAACCTCGAGGCCATCGACTTCCTGCGCTACGTCAACCGCCACCTCTACGAGCGCCAGCCGGGCTGCGTGATGATCGCCGAGGAGTCGACCTCCTTCCCGGGGATCACCAAGCCGGTCGACCAGGGCGGACTGGGCTTCGGCTTCAAGTGGAACATGGGCTGGATGAACGACACGCTCCGCTACCTGGAGCACGAGCCGATCCACCGGCAGTACCACCACAACAACATGACGTTCGCGATGGTCTACCAGTACTCGGAGAACTTCATCCTGCCGATCAGCCACGACGAGGTCGTGCACGGCAAGGGATCGATGTTCGGCAAGGTCCCGGGCGACGACTGGCAGAAGTTCGCCACCCTGCGCGCCTACTACTCGTTCATGTGGGCCCACCCCGGCAAGCAATTGCTCTTCCAGGGCTGCGAGCTCGGCCAGCGCGGCGAGTTCAACGACAAGCAGGGGGTCGACTGGCTGGCCCAGCCGCACTGGGGCCACCACGGTCTGCAGGAGCTGGTGAAGGACCTCAACGCCGCCTACAAGGCCACCCCGGCGCTGTGGGAGCTCGACCAGGACCCGGCCGGCTTCCGCTGGATCAACGCCGACGACGCCTCCGCCAACGTGTTCAGCTTCCTGCGCCTGGACAGCGACGGCAACGCGCTGGCCGCGGTGATCAACTTCTCCCCCGTGCCGCACACCAACTACCGGATCGGGCTGCCCATGCCGGGGGCCTGGAAGGAGACCATCAACACCGACTCCCCGGCGTACGACGGCACCGGCGAGTGGGGCAACCTGGGTGAGATCCACACCGAGGAGATCTCCAACAACGGGCTGCGGCAGAGCGCCTCGGTGGTCGTGCCGCCGCTCGGGGCGGTCTGGTTCACCCACCAGGCCACCGACGTGGTCGACGCCTGACCCGTACGAGCCCTGCTCCGGGACCCGGTAGGGCCCAGTACTAGGGACACCGCAGGCCGCCC